>DASWJH010000122.1 GCA_036397255.1 Nitrospiria bacterium | reverse complement strand
GCTACACGCCTTAAGTTGAAATCGATAAGAAAGAACAGATCACCGCTATTTTGATCGATAAGGACCGATCAAAACGCGACGACCACAAAAATTTATACAAACGGTCGTCGGATCAGATTGTTAAGTCCGACAGACTCCTAGAAAACAATAACTCAAAATAGTTTGTTTAGGGTTTAATTGGGGGTTATTCGGTTATGCTTTTAATGATTGATAATTATGACTCTTTTACCTACAACCTGGTTCAATATTTTGGTGAGCTTGGGGAAGAGGTCCGCGTTTTCCGAAACGACCGGATTACTTTAGAAGAAATAGAAAAACAAACCCCCTCGGGAATTGTCATTTCACCGGGGCCGTGTACTCCCAATGAAGCAGGAATCTCCCTGGCTCTTATCCGGCATTTTGCCGGGCGGCTTCCTATCCTGGGGGTGTGTTTAGGCCACCAGGCGATTGGGGCTGCATTTGGTGGGGAGGTTATCCGGGCCGAGCGGTTAATGCACGGGAAGACCTCTATGATTCGCCATGACGCGAAAACCCTGTTTAAAAACCTGCCGAACCCTTTCGAAGCCACGCGGTATCACTCTCTCATTCTCCGGCGAGAGACCCTTCCCGGGTGTTTTGAAATCAGTGCGGATACGGAGGAAGGGGAGATCATGGGAATTCGCCACCGCACCTACCCCATGGAAGGAGTTCAATTTCATCCGGAATCCATTTTGACGCGGTTCGGAAAAGATCTACTTAAAAATTTTCTGGCTGGGGTCCAGCGTTTTGGGAGGGCGGCGTGATTAGGGAAGCCATCAGCAAAGTGATCGAGGGGAGTTCTCTTTCGGTGCAGGAGGCGGAAGGGGTCATGATGGAAATCATGGAAGGAAAGGCAACTCCTGCTCAAATTGCGGCTTACGTGGTTGGTCTTCGCATGAAGGGGGAAACGGTAGAGGAGATTACCGGGTCTGCTCAAGCCATGCGACAAAAAGCTGTACGGATCCGGGTGAGAGATCGGCTGGTTGTCGATACCTGCGGCACCGGTGGGGACCGAATGGGAACTTTTAATATTTCCACCACTGTGGCCTTTTTGGTTTCCGGCGCTGGAATTACCGTTGCTAAACATGGGAACCGATCGGTGTCAAGCAGTTGTGGGAGTGCCGACGTTTTAAAAGCCCTTGGGGTCAAGATCGAAATTCCTCCCGAAGCGGTGGAGGAATGTATTAATGAGATTGGAATTGGGTTTCTCTTTGCCCCCCAGTATCACGGGGCAATGAAACATGCGTTGGCCCCGCGGCAGGAGATCGGGGTAAGGACACTTTTTAATATTTTGGGGCCCCTCACCAATCCCGCAGGCGCCACGGTCCAGGTTCTGGGTGTTTATAAAGAGGAATTGACCGATTTATTGGCCCAGGTTTTGATCAACCTGGGTTCAGCCCATTGTTTTGTGGTCCATGGGTTGGATGGCTTGGATGAAATTACCATTACCGGGAAGACCCGTGTTTCCGAGGGGAAAGAAGGAAGTATCAAAAGTTATTTTCTGGAACCCGGAGATTTTGATTTGACCCCGGCGAAAATCAAAGATATTCAGGGGGGGGATATGAAAGAAAATGCCAATATCGTTTTGGATATTTTGCATGGAAGAAAAGGACCCCGTCGTGAAATTGTTCTTCTGAATGCTGCCCCTGCCCTGGTGGCTGCTGGAAAAGCGAAAACCCTCCAGGATGGTTACCGGTTAGCCAATGAGTCGATTGATTCGGGTGCAGCATTTGAAAAATTAGAGGCTTTAAAGGAGGTGACAAACCGTTAGGGCCACACTTTCAAGGTTATCCATTCGTGCAGGAAATTTTAAAAGAAATTGTTCAAAATAAGCGGACTGAAGTTGAGGAGCGGAAGAATCAGTTTCCTCTTTCTTTTCTTCAAAATACCCTCCATTTTTTATCTAAACCCCGGGATTTTTTCCGGGCCCTTTCTCACCATCAAAATGGAGAACCCAAGGGGTCAACCTGTTCGCTGATTGCTGAGATCAAAAAGGCGTCTCCTTCAAAAGGTCTTTTAAGTAACCATTTTGATCCATTGGGTTTGGCGAAGGTTTATGAAGGTTCGGGAGCTTCTGCCTTATCCATTTTGACCGATGAGCATTATTTCCTGGGTTCTCTTCAATTTATTCCATTGGTCAAAATTAATTGCCCGCTTCCAATTCTTCAAAAAGATTTTATTATTGATGAATATCAAATTTTTGAAGCCAGGCGTTGGGGGGCCGATGCCATCCTTTTGATTGCCTCGGTATTACCGGATGATCAATTGACACAGTTTTATATACTTGCCCGTGAAATGGGTCTGTCCGTCATTATCGAGGTCCACTCAGAGGATGAATTAAAAAGGGTTCTTCCTTTACAAGCCAGACTCATTGGAATTAACAACCGGAACCTTCAAACCTTCGAAACCTCTTTGGAAACCACTAGAGGCCTTGCCGGAAAAATTCCTAAAGGGGTGGTGATGATCAGTGAAAGCGGGATTTTCTCCCGGCAAGATGTTTTGGAAGTTCAAAAAGCGGGGGCAACCGCCATATTGGTAGGTGAGGCTTTGATGACCAGTCCGGATATTCCAGGAAAAATAAGGGAGCTTTTGGGGCAATGATACGGGTAAAAATTTGCGGAATTACCCATCTGGAGGATGCACAAGCCGCTGTTGAATATGGGGCCGATGCGATTGGATTTGTTCTTTACAGGCAGAGTGCCCGATTTATTGAACCTCAGCAGGTTCAAATCATTATCTCCAAACTCCCCCCTTACGTAACCTGCATTGGCCTTTTTGTCGATGAGCAGCCTTCCGTTATCCAAAAAACCGTAGAGTCTTGCGGTCTAGATATGGTTCAATTTCAGGGAAATGAGTCTCCAGCTCTCTGCCATCAGTTTCAGCAGAGGGCCATCAAAGCCATTCACATGAAAAATGAAGAGAGTTTATCTCTCCTTTCTCAGTTTCACGTGAGGGCATTTCTTCTGGATACTTTTTTGAAAGGGGAATACGGGGGAACAGGTAAAAAGTTTGACTGGGATTTGGCAGTCAAGGCGAAACCTTTCGGAACGATTATTCTGGCCGGTGGTTTAACCCCGGAAAACGTTGGGGAAGCTGTTAAAAAAGTAAGGCCCTATGGGGTGGATGTGAGCAGCGGAGTTGAAGGGGACCTTAAAGGAAAAAAGGATCATGAAAAAATCAAAAGGTTTATTGAAGAAGCAAAAGGCTAAAACCAAAAGACCGTCCTTAATAAAGGCCAAAGATGAGAGGAAAGGCCACTTTGGCCAGTTTGGAGGAAGGTTTGCCCCGGAGACTTTAATAGCGGCCCTTGATGAATTGGAGCGCACCTATTTTCGGCTTCGGGCAGAGAAGCGCTTTCAGGAGGAGGTCAGTTATTATTTGAGGGAGTATGTTGGAAGACCCACTCCTCTTTATTTTGCGCGCCGTCTCACCGAACGTTTGAAAGGGGCGAAGATCTATCTAAAACGTGAGGATTTGTGCCATACAGGGGCCCATAAAATCAATAATACAGTGGGGCAGGTTTTATTGACCCGCCGAATGAAGAAAGAACGGGTGATTGCCGAAACCGGTGCGGGACAGCATGGGGTGGCCACCGCCACGGTTGCGGCCATGTTCGGCCTGACCTGTGAGGTATATATGGGAACCGAGGATATGGAACGACAGGCACTTAATGTTTTCCGGATGCACCTTTTGGGCTCAAAAGTTACTCCGGTAGATGCAGGGAGCCGAACCCTGAAAGATGCCATCAATGAAGCCATGCGGGATTGGACCACCCATGTGAGAAATACACATTATATATTAGGGTCGGTCTTAGGACCTCACCCCTACCCGATGATGATACGGGATTTTCAATCGGTCATCGGGCGGGAAGCCCGGAGACAAATTCTTAAAGCTGAGGGGAAATTGCCCAACTATCTGGTTGCCTGTGTTGGAGGGGGAAGTAATTCCATCGGCCTGTTTTATCAATTTTTGAAGGATTCAAAGGTTAAAATGATCGGTGTGGAGGCCGGGGGCCTGGGGATTGCCTCTGGGAAACATGCCGCCCGGTTTGCGGATGGTTCAGTGGGTGTTCTTCATGGGACCAAAACTTTTTTGCTTCAGGATGAATTTGGGCAGATCCGAACCACCCATTCGGTTTCGGCGGGGTTAGATTACCCCGCTGTTGGACCGGAGCATAGTTTTTATCAGGACCGAAAAAGGGTGCAATACACCTACGTCAAGGATGAGGAAGCACTGGAGGCATTCGATTTATTAAGTCGTGTAGAGGGAATTATTCCCGCCCTTGAATCTGCCCATGCCATTGCCGAGGTTATAAAATTGGCACCCAGGCTTTCCCGGGGTTCCATTATTATTGTCAACCTTTCAGGCCGTGGGGACAAGGATGTGAATCAAATCGCGAAAATGAGGGGAATTGACATATCATGAAAGAAGACCAGCGGGAGGGCCGGATCGAAATACTTTTTAAACACCTCAGGCTGAACCAGGAAAAGGCTTTTGTTCCCTATATCATGGCCGGGGATCCATCCCTTGCCCAAACGGAAGAACTGGTCAAAGGGCTGGCGGATCTGGGCGCTGACCTGATTGAGTTGGGGGTTCCTTTTTCCGATCCCATTGCGGATGGCCCTGTCATCCAGCGGGCAAGTGTTCGGTCTCTTCGGCAAAAAACAACGCTTCCGGGAATTTTGGATATGGTGGAAAGGCTCCGCCAAAAAGTTTCGGTTCCGATCGTCTTGATGACCTATTACAATCCCATCATGAAATATGGGGAGGAACGTTTTGTAAAAAACGCCCTTGAGAAAGGGGTGGATGGCGTGATCATTCCGGATCTTCCCCCGGAGGAAGCGGGCTGCTTGATGAAAGCGGGGAATGAGGAGGGTTTGGATATCATTTTTTTAATTGCGCCGACCACCTCCCCTTCCAGGATGAGGAAAGTGGCCCAACACAGCCGGGGTTTTATTTATTATGTGTCTCTGGTGGGAATTACAGGGGCAAAAATGGGTGCCGTGAAAGATATCCGACGACAGATTGAATCCCTTCGAAAGATTTCTCCCCTGCCCATTTTGATCGGGTTTGGAATATCCACCCCACAGGAAGCCTCCCAGGCTGCTTCTTTAGGGGACGGGGTGGTGGTGGGATCTGCACTGGTTCGGCAGGTGGAAGAACACCTGGAAGATGGAACTGCCACCCAAAGGGTCCTTGAGGGTGCTAAATCGCTCCTGAAAAGTTTTAAAAAATAGGCCACTTCCTTAACCTAAACCCCTATGCTTGATTTTAATCAATTTGAGGTAATAAGTTTTGGTTGTTACGGAACGTTAATTGATTGGGAAAGTGGGATATTAGAAGCGTTCGAGCCGTTTTTTTCCAGGCAGAACATTCCCATTGAGGAGGGTTCCATTCTTGAGTTTTTTTCGAAGGCCGAAGCCCAATCTGAGAGTGGACCTTATAATGAATATAAAGATGTTTTAAGGGGGGTTGTACGGAAAACGGCTGAAGTTTTCCATCTGAACCTTTCTACTTCTGAGGATCATTTTCTTGTTGAATCTTTGAAAAACTGGAAGCCCTTTTCCGATACCGTGGAGGCGCTGCGTACCCTGAAAAAACGGTTTCGTTTGGCCATTCTCTCCAATACGGATGATGCTCTTTTTTCAATAACCGCTGAACACCTTCACATTAAGTTTGATTGGGTCATCACCGCCCAGCAGGTTCGCTCCTATAAACCCTCCTTAAATTTTTTCCGCTTTGCCATTCAAAAAATCGGGGTCCCTTCAGATAAAATCCTTCATGTGGGCCAAAGCATGTTTCATGACATCGTTCCCGCAAAAAACATCGGATTGAAAACGGTGTGGGTTGATCGAAGAAGGAGTAAAAACGGTCCCGGCGCAACACCTTCTGGCTATGCCCGCCCTGATCTCGTGGTTCCTGATTTAAAAACCCTGGCCTTATTTGCAAATTCTCCATAACCCCAAAGAGCCCCACAAGGACTCCTTGGAGGCCTTGAAGGGGAACCCCTTTTAAACGATGAAAAATTTGAGGGGATCTGGGTCTCGTTTTGAGATATAATCACGCAAGAGTTAAATAAATCACGAAAAAGGATATTAAATGTTTAGACCTTTTAAAGTTGGACTCGCCCTGGGTGGAGGAGGCGCAAGAGGGATTTCCCATCTTGGTGTTTTATCCGCATTGGAAAAGGCGGGGGTTCCCATCGACCTGGTGGCGGGAGTAAGTTTTGGTGCGGTGGTGGGTGCCATGTATGCGATCCAACCCAATATTCAAGAAATTGAAAACAGGATCACCACATTTGTTAACGGTCCCGAATTTAAACGGACCCGATTTGAATTTATGCGGCATGATCTTAATCAAGGGAAACGGGCGGGTATTTTATCCAAGTTGGCTCATTCTGTTAAACGGGGTGTCTTTTACGGAATATCTTTTACACGGCAAGCCTATATATCAGAAATGGAATTTTTACGCGTGATGGGGCATCTCATTGATGATGTGGATATGGAAAATACCAAGGTTCCTTTTTTTACCACGGCGGCGGATCTGATTAACGGGGGAGAGTATATTTTAGATAAAGGATCCTTAAGAAAAGCCATCTGTGCCACCTGTGCCATCCCCGGCATTTTTCCTCCCATGATGTACGGGGAGCATTTATTAATGGATGGGGGTTGGGTCAACCCCGTTCCCGTTGATTTACTCCGTCAAAAGGGTGCTGATTTCGTGATTGCGGTCAATGCTTCCGATTCGGTCTTAAAGGTAACGGGGTTCAACCGAGGATTGGATCTTCTCCTTAGGGCCGATGCGCTGGTCAGGGAAAGACTGAGATCTCATTATGCCAAAAAAGCCGATGTGATTATCCAGCCGGATGTGGGAAAGGTCCATTGGGCGGATTTTAGCCGTCCCAAGGAATATATGCAAAAGGGAAAAGAAGCCACGGAGACCAAACTGGAGGAGGTCAAAAGAAAGATTCGCTGGGGAAGAGTCCGTCGGATATTCCCGGGAAATAATCATAGAGGTTAGTTAGGGTGAGGGGCATTTAGATCAACAGGAGAAATCCCTCCTTATCCCTTTTCGATTTTTCCATCCACGATTTTGATGATCCGGTCGGCTTGTTTTGCCAGGAATTCGTTATGGGTAACCATGATCAAGGTGATACCTTTTTCATGTTGGAGGCGTTTGAGCAGAGAAAAAATAGCTTCGCTGGTGTGGGTATCCAAATTTCCGGTGGGTTCGTCCGCCAAAACCAATTGGGGGTTTAACATGAGGGCCCTGGCCATGGCCACCCGCTGCTGCTCTCCTCCTGAGAGTTCACCCGGGCGGTGATCCCTCCTCATTTCCAACCCTACCTCTTTTAAAATCTCTTTGGCTTCCTTTTCAATTTGTTTATTTTGGTTTCCCTGTATTAAGGCCGGCATCATGGTATTTTCCAGAGCGGTAAATTCGGGAAGGAGATGATGAAATTGAAAAACAAACCCGAGTTTTTTATTTCGAAACTGGGCCATTTGGGATTCAGAGAAACGGGAAATGTCCTCTCCGTCAAAAAGGACCTTTCCGGAGCTCGGCCGGTCCAACCCGCCCAGGATATGGAGAAGGGTGCTTTTTCCTGCCCCGGATGCTCCCACAATACAAAGAAGTTCCCCCTTTTGGATTTCCATTTCAACCCCATTGAGAACGGGAATTTCCCTATTTTCGAGGGAAAACCACTTGTATAAATCCACGATTTTTACCAGGGGGTTATTCATAGCGAAGAGCTTCGGTAGGCTCTAATTTTGCCGCTTGAAAAGAAGGGTAGAGGGTTGCAAGAAAACTAATCAAAATGGCGGAAAAAGAAACCAGGGAGATATCCCACGCCCGAATGATTACCGGAATATGACTGATATAGTAAACATCACTTGGAAGGGTAATAAAGTTTTGAAAGATCTGGCACACCCCATATCCCAAAGGGATTCCGATTGCAGTCCCGACCAAACCGATAATCAGACCGTCGATCATAAAAATTCTCATGATTCCACGGCGATTGGCCCCCATGGCTTTTAATATGGCTATTTCCCGGCTCTTCTCCACCACAATCATGGTCAAGGTGCTGACGATGTTAAAGGATGCCACAAGAATAATTAAAACCAGAATGATGAACATCATGATCTTTTCCAGCTTCAGGGCGGAAAAAAGATTTCGATTCATTTGCATCCAGTCCCGTGCCCCGTAGGGGAAACCCAGTTTACTTTGGATCGATGTGGCAACCTGATCGGCAATAAAAATATCATCGACTTTAATTTCAAGACCGGTAACGGTGTCCCCCATATCAAAAAATTCCTGGGCGGAGGGAAGGGAAATATAGGCCAATGAGGAGTCATATTCATACATTCCCGAATCAAAAATTCCAACCACATGAAAACGCCTCATTTTGGGTACCATTCCAAAGGGACCGACCACACTGGAAGGGGAGATGACGGTAATTTCTTCCCCGAAAAAAGCGCCCAACTTTCCTGCTAACTCCTTCCCAAGAATAATTCCCCGTTGGGGAATTCCGGTCTCCGGATCAACCGGCTCATCTTTTAAAAGATTCAGTTTCCCCTCCCGCATATAGGATGGCAGTTCGGTGACCGTCCCTTCAATGTCCGGGTCTATTCCCCGTATGACGACCCCACTGACACCCACTTCAGAAGTCAGAAGAACTTGGCTATATACGAAAGGTGCTGCAGAGACCACGTGAGGAACCTCCAGTACCTGGGTTAAGAGGTCTCGATAATTGGAAACGCCATCCCGTGTTCGGTCCATCACCACAATGTGGGAGGTTGTTCCGACAATTTTTTCCCTTAAATCCTCGGAAAATCCGGTCATGACCGCCAATGTGGCAATCAACGCAGCAACCCCAAGGGTGACACCCCCCATGGATATAAAGGTGTTTAAGGAAATTGATCGACGTTTTCTTTTTGCTTTGAGGTATCGAAGGGCAATAAAAAACTCGTAGGAAAATTTCATAGAAAAGGTCTTAGGGGCCTACCGGCCTTCCGGTTTCAATTGGGGGAAAAAGATGACATCCCGGATAGAGTATTGTTGGGTCAGTAACATGACCAGGCGGTCAATTCCGATACCTTCCCCGGCGGCAGGGGGCATCCCGTATTCCAAGGCCCTAATAAAATCCTCATCCATTTGGTGGGCTTCCGGATCTCCTGCTTCTCTTTGGGCCATCTGCTCCTCAAATCGGGATTTTTGTTCAATGGGATCATTCAGCTCGGAGAATGCATTGGCAATTTCCCTCGTTCCGATGTAGAGCTCAAAGCGGTCGGTGAAAAGGGGGTTCTGATCATTCCGTTTCGCCAAGGGAGAAATTTCAATGGGATATTCCGTGATAAAAGTGGGTTGAACCAGCGTGGTTTCCACTGTATGCTCGAAAATTTCGCTGAGGATTTTTCCCAGTGGAAGATTTTCCTGAAGTGTGATTCCCATCTTTTCAGCTACCCGGATCATTTCGGTTCGGTCCTGTAACTGTTCCGGTTTTAGGGATAATGTGTTTTGAATGGCTTCACGGTAAGTAAACCGATTCCAGGGAGGGGTCAGGTCGATCTGATGCTCACCATAGGAAAACGTTAATGTTTCCAAAGTTTCCTTGGCCAGAGTGACGATTAATTCCTCGGTTAGCGGGATCAGGTCTTTAAAATCCGCGTAGGCCACATAAAATTCAAGCATGGTGAATTCTGGATTGTGGATCGTGGAGATTCCCTCGTTCCGGAAGTTCCGGTTGATTTCATATATTTTTTCAAACCCTCCCACCAAAAGCCTTTTTAAGTAAAGTTCCGGGGCAATTCTAAGAAATAGGGGAATGTCCAGAGCATTATGATGGGTTTCAAAAGGTCGGGCCGCTGCTCCGCCAGCGATGGAATGCATCATAGGGGTTTCCACTTCTAAAAACCCGCGGCTGTTTAAAAAAGTCCGGATGCCCTGAATGATCCGGTTGCGTTTCCTGAAAACCTCTTGGACTTCGGAGTTGGCGAAAAGATCCACATACCGCTGTCGATAGCGTGTTTCCACGTCACTGAGCCCATGCCATTTTTCCGGGGGAGGGCGCAAGGATTTCGATAAAAGAGTGATTTCCTCCACATGAAGGGTTAGTTCATTGGTTTTGGTCCGGAACAGTTTTCCGTTCGCTCCGATATAGTCTCCCAAGTCTAACCGGTCTAAAAGAAACACATGGTCCTCTTGAAGTTCCCCTTTTTTGGTATAGATCTGAATTTTTCCGGTTTCATCCTGGATATGCATAAAAGCGGTTTTTCCGAATCCACGATACCCCAAAATTCTCCCTGCGACCTGGCAGGTGACGTTTAGTTTTTCCAAGGATTCCTTATCCTCTTTTTCGTATTGGACCAAGAGGGGTTTTGCGTGGTGGGTAACCTCAAAGCGTTTTCCGAAAGGGGAAATTCCTTTTGCTTTGAGTTCCTCAAGCTTTTTTAAGCGCTGTTGAATTTGATCGTTGTCTAAATCCATGGTTTTAAACTTGCTCTTCCTTGCAGTTTTGCTGCTGGGTAAAGGCCTAATTCCCCCTTTGAAAAATGGAGGGAGATTTAAGAAATCAGTTTTTCCTCTGAATCCCCCGCAGGCCTGCAACGGGGCTCTGATTTAAATACCTTTCTTCCCGTCATTTCCGAAAGGTTTTATCGGGAATCCAGGTCATTTTAAACCATAAAGGTTCCCAAACCGTAAGGTAGAGCTTTTCAATGACCGTTTGGGGTTTGAGAATTTTTAACAGGATTTTGGGATTATAGGGGTACAACCCCTTGAAAGTCAAGGAATTAGGGTGGCGAAGACGTGTGAAAGGGGAAGGATGTTGGTTAGGGGCGACACCCAAGAAAATATTTTTAACCCATACTTTTTGAATAGGAACTTTCTTTCACCAAATCAACATGATATGCTTAGTAAAGTTGTTTATGGAAGGGAAATACCATGGATTACAAAACAGATGATTTAAGAATTCAAGCCACAAAAGCGGTTACCCCACCCGTGGAGGTGTGTGGGGAAATCCCCATCACCGATCATGCGGCAAAAACCACTTTTGAGGCACGGCAGGGCATCCACAGGATTCTCAGCGGAAAAGATCCCCGCTTGATGGTGATCGCTGGCCCATGTTCTATTCACGATCCCGGGGCGGCCAGAGAGTATGCTGACCGTCTTAAAGGGCTCATTGATAAATTCAGCCATGATCTGCTCATTGTGATGCGTGTATATTTCGAAAAGCCCCGAACAACGGTGGGGTGGAAAGGGTTTATTAATGATCCCGATTTGGATGGCAGCTTTCACATTAACAAAGGGGTTCGTCTTGCACGACGGCTGTTATTGGATCTCAATGAAAAGGGGGTTCCGGCTGGAACGGAATTCCTCGATGTCATTACCCCCCAATATATCACCGACTTGGTGAGCTGGGGAGCCATCGGTGCGCGGACCACCGAAAGCCAGGTTCACAGGGAACTTGCCTCGGGTCTTTCTTGTCCTGTGGGATTCAAAAATGCAACCGATGGCACCATTCAGGTAGCCGTGGACGCAGTTCGAGCCGCTTCTGTGCCCCATCACTTTCTTTCTGTAAGAAAGGAAGGAAATTCTGCGATTTTTACCACCCGGGGAAATCAGGATTGCCACATTATTCTGCGTGGAGGTAAAAAACCCAATTATGATGCCAGAAGCATTGAACAAGCCGCGAAGCAATTGGAAGCGGCAAAGTTGCCCGAACGGATAATGGTGGATTTTAGTCATGCCAACAGCCGAAAGAAACACCAAGAGCAACTGATGGTAGGGCGGGAGGTGACAGCCCAAATTTCGGGAGGGAATCAGAGAATCTTCGGAGTTATGGTTGAAAGCCATCTGATTGCAGGCCGTCAAGATGTGGCCCCTGGGAAAAAACTAACCTATGGACAGAGTATTACCGATGCCTGCATCGGTTGGGAAGACACGGAAACCTTAATCCGTGAACTTGCGGAAGCGTCACGCAAACGGATTCAGAAAAAGTAACATCAATCCTTCCAAAATTCTTAGCCATTAAAAATTCCGGGTCTTCGTGTAATCGAGTGGGTAAAAATTGTTAAAAAGTGTTTAAGGTCCATACAGGGCAAGGGTCAAGTCAAAGTCATTCTGTGGTTGAAGCCTTTGAAGTATTAGAGGTTCCTGCAAAATCCAGTTCGTCATTCCCG
>DASWJH010000121.1 GCA_036397255.1 Nitrospiria bacterium | reverse complement strand
CAAATAAAAATCCCCGCAGCAAGACTGCGGGGTATTCAGAGGAAAAGCTAAATCCTCAAATCCCCCTTTATCCCCCTTTTCTAAAGGGGGAACCTAAGCGGTCACCCCGTAGCGAGCTACGGGGAATAGCAAGTTTAAATTTTAATAGTCGAGCTGCTAAGAAAATCATTCGAAATAAAAGCAAACCATGCCGAAATCGTTTTATATTGGTCGTTCCGTAGGTCCTTTCCTTGTACCGGACAGGAATTTCGATGGTCTTGAGGCCAAGCTTTGTGGCTCCGAAAATCAGATCGAAATCTCCAAAAGGGTCAAAATCTCCAAAAAACCTTCTATTATTTGCAATACGGTTATAATCTTTTTTCCAAAGCACTTTTGTTCCGCAAAGGGTGTCGCGATATCTTTGACCTAACAGCCAAGTGAACAACCACCCGAATAATTTGTTTGCCAACATGTTGAGAAAACGCATGGCCTGTTCTTCTAAAGGATACACCAATCTAGAACCATTAATAAAATCCCCCTTGTTTTCCACGATCGCATTAAAGAATTTTGGAAGGTCTTCTGGGTCCACTGTTAAATCTGCGTCAAGAATCATCAGAAGATCACCCTTGGCTTCTTTAAAGCCGTGTTGAACTGCATCGGCTTTTCCTTTGCCTGATTGTTTCAACACCTTAATATCCCTTTCGGGATGCAAATCCTGAACCCGCTTTATCTCGTCCCACGTATTATCAATGGAATTTCCTTCAACAAAGATGATTTCAGTGTGGACCCCCATGGAAGGAAGCCGGTGTATCGCGTTTTCTATATTCCCCGCTTCATTACGGGCAGGGATGACAACGGTTACGGATGGTAATTTGGGGTTTTCGTTTAAACCAATCGGTCGGGCCATTACGATATTTTCTAAACACAGGTTCTCCACAATGGGCAATGGCGCTACCCACCGGTTAATAAAACCCCCTAGGCCAAAAGGGTTTTTGGGGAGCAGTATACATTTTCCATGGGTTACAAGTTCAAAACCGGTCAATATAAACAAGTTCAAAATATCTTCTTTGGTTACCCAGGTGGTTCTTCCGGTTGGTCTTTTCAGTCCAAAGGTTTCGGCGACTTGAATGATTGGAGACCATAAATGGCTATGGAAGTTCATGACCAGCCGAGAGGATGGATTCATCAAAACCCTTAACCTTTCTAGTAGCGCCTGGATGTCCTTTAATTCTGCGATCACGTTTTTAACAATGACGCCATCGAAGGTCCGGTTCAAATCGGGTAAAGAAAGGTAGTCTTTTACAGTGTGGAATTCCACTTTTGAATTGCTTTGAAATTTATTCTGCCCCTCCTGGATTACGCTAGGGTCCAAGTCAATTCCCACAGCAGACTGAAAGGGGGCATTATCGAATATTCCGCCTTTCCCGCAGCCCAAGACCAGTAAGGAATCTTGGTCAGATGTATGAAAAGTTAAATATCCCTCTATCAGCTTATGGTAATAGTCATTTTTTTTATTCCAATCGATGGACACCATTCTCCGATTTTGGTTGATGGGGGATTTCCCTGTCAATTTTATGTCTTTTCCAAGGAAATGGTGGCAAATAAGCCAATGTGATTATTAAGAGGCGATAATAAATTTTCAATGATACGAACCGGACCAAAACATATTCCAGGGAGAAAAGAATTGAATGAAAGACCACCCGAAAGTAAATATGCGAAAGGGGTATGGGGTTTAATCGATTTGACTTGGAGGCTGGAAAAATTCTTTTTAAAAATATGTTGGTCACGAACAAAAATAATCCAAGGTAAGGCCCCATTGGCACCTGATAAAGGCCCCCTTTCTTGATGTTCCCATCCCGCATGAGGATCAAAGCATTCCTGATGAAATTTCTGGTAAAAAAAACGCCCAAAAAGGGTATTATAGGGTTCAACCATGAGGACTCTGCCTCCTCTGAGCAAACATCTTTCCGCTTCCTTTAAAAATTGAATGGGCTTGGGAATATGATGAAAAACATCCAGCATCAGTAAACAGGAAATCGATTGGTCCTTGAAAGGGAGGTTTTGGCCTGAACAAACTAAATCAAGATCTGGAATTAAAAAGACTTCGGATGTCATTGCAGATGGGATGATCTCTTTGATAAACCCTGGCCCCGAACCTAATTCAATGATGGGACCTTTGGGAAGTTTTTGAATCAGGGAAAACATTTGTTTGTAAAAGTGGCGATAGACCTCATAAAGGAACCGTTTGCGACGTACTATTTTTCTACGAATGACGGTTGTCGCGGGATCGTCAATATCCAGTCTGTCTAATTCTTTCAATCGAAAAATATTTTTTAAATTATACAAAAAAAACGAATTCCTATCTGATATGGAAAAAGCTTGTACAAGCTTCAATCCGGTCTAAAATCCTAGACTTTACTAATGGGCATTTTAAAATTTTTCTTTTCCCTTCCAGATGGGAACCTTCAGAGTACCTATCCTTTTGAATTATATGCTTTTTATGTGATCCATGCAAGCCGATAAAATCTAAGGTAAATTGGTTTGTGATGAAATTCAAAAAAATGACTAGGCAGAGTTCTTGGATACCCGAGGAGTGGTAATAACCAAACGCATCATCAAACCGATTCAAAATTGAAGGGGTTTTTGAAAGGGCTTGCAAAAACCTAAAGGGTATTCTCGAATTTTGGAGGCGCGGGAGAATTTATTTTGGGTCTTCGTGTAATCGAGTGGGTAAAAATTGTAAAAAAGTGTTTAAGGTCCATACAGGGCAAGGGTCAAGTCAAAGTCATTCTGTGGTTGAAGCCTTTGAAGTATTAGAGGTTCCTGCAAAATCCAGTTCGTCATTCCCG
>DASWJH010000120.1 GCA_036397255.1 Nitrospiria bacterium | reverse complement strand
GCCATCTCCTTCTGCAGGTATACGGAAGTGTGGCCTATCGGACAGAAATATTTCAAATCGAAAAATTGCACTTTAAAAGAAAAACCAATATTTCTCTATAAGTTAGAACAGGCAACCCATTCAACGTTGGGACACTACTGGAAAGATCTTTTAAATAAAGATCATTAAAATCAAAAAATACCTTTCAAGTACCTTGCAATCGGATTAGAGACATTGGTATATTTAAGCACATCTTTCCTTCCAATTTTTATGAAAAATATTTTCTTTGCCATAACCTGTTTCTACTTTCTTCAAACACCAAGTTGGGGTGCGAATTTCCAGCCCTGCCAGACAAATGAATCTGCTCCCGCACTGCCCCCCATCGAACTTAAGGCAATCGCAAAGAGTTTAAGGTCCCCCGTCGGCCTTACCCATAGCCGGGATCATTCGGGTCGTCTTTTTATAATCGAGCAAGGGGGAACCATTCGGGTTTTGGAAGAGGGAAAGGTTCTCCCTGAACCATTTTTAGATATTCGAAAACAAGTGGACTCTGGGGGAGAAAAAGGCCTTCTGGGATTGGCCTTCCATCCACAATTTTCAAAAAATAAAAAATTCTACATCAACTACACCAGAACAAGGAAAGGGTTGCACACCGTCATTTCAGAATTCAAAACCGGCCGAAACAAAAACCAGGCCGACCCTAAGAGTCAACGGATTTTAATGACCATTCCTCAACCCTACGGAAATCATAACGGAGGGAACATCGCCTTCGGCCCGGATGGATATCTATATATTGGAATGGGGGATGGGGGATCCGCAAATGATCCCCAAAATAACGGCCAGAAACTATCCACCCTCTTAGGAAAGATGCTACGAATTGATGTGGATCAAAAGGGAAAAGAAAAACCTTATTCCATTCCACCGGATAACCCTTTTCTCAACCGGAAAGACGCAGAGCCAGAGATATGGGCCCCTGGGCTTCGCAACCCTTGGCGTTTTTCTTTTGATTTCTCCACAGGGCTTCTCTATGCGGGGGACGTAGGCCAAAGCGCCCGTGAAGAAATCAACATCGTTCAAAGCGGGAAGAATTATGGATGGAGAACTATGGAGGGAACCATCTGCACCCCAAGGGTGAAACGTAATTGCAAAAAACAAGGTTTGGTTCTTCCCATTTGGGATTACCCCCGCTCTCAAGGGACAACGGTGATTGGGGGGTTCGTATATCGAGGACATTCCATTCCCAATTTATGCGGCACCTATTTATATGCGGATTTCGGGAACGGGAAAATTTTTGGATTCAGGCCAAACAATAAAAAACCGAAGGAAGTAAAAACCCTATTGGAAACCGGCCGCCTTATTAGTTCTTTTGGGGAAGATGAAAAAGGTGAACTATACATCACTGACCTCAAGGGGGATATTCTACAATTAATCCCCGCCATCACTCCCCAAAAGTAAAACAACCCTTCCAACTTCATATAAACTAATTAAATTTTATTTAACTTATTTTTTTCCGTAAATTAAATCTGAAACATCATGGATTCCCTGCTCTTTTTGGGTGAATCAAGGGACCTCTTTCTTTTTTCCCTCTTCCAAACTGGGAAGTTTTGTGTTACATTATTTCCTTTTTAAAAAAGACCATGCAGACCCCCTATTTAATTAAAACCTTAATTTTATTCACGGTATTTTTGGCCGCAGTATTGGCCAAACCTGGATATATTACATCCGTGGAAACCCCTCTATTGCCAGAACTAATTTCCGCACGGGAACATTTCCCGGGTAAAACCCAAAAAACAAACCATCATCTTATCCATTTAGGTCAAGTTCTTCCTGGAGAAACTTTCTTCGATTTAATGAAAAAACATCAGTTTTCAGATCAGGAAATACACACGATGAATTCTTTGAGTCAAAAAGTTTTTAACTTGAAAAAAATTAAAAAGGGAAGCCCTTACACTGTTTTTTTAAATGAAAATGGTGAGGTCACCCAATTCGAATTGGACATTGATGGAGAGAAAAATTTTTCATTGAAGCGGGACGCTAATCATTGGATGGCTTCGGTGGAAAAAACTCCCTACGACCTTAGGAAGAACATCGCCCAGGGGGATATTCAAAACTCTCTTTATTTATCTTTGGATGAGGCCTGTGCCCTTACCTCTCTGGCGGCCTCTTTAGAGGAAATCTTTTCTTGGGATATTAATTTTGGAACCGATTTGAGAGAGGGGGATACTTACAGCATTTTGTATGAGGAACGTTGGCGGAAAGGGCTTTTTGTGGGACCAGGAAAGGTCCTTGCGGCCCGATTTGAAAACCAGGGTAAGACGTTTGAAGCCGTCTTTTTCGAAGGCCGGAATGGGGATAAAGGTTATTTTGATCCCAATGGAAATTCCCTTCAAAGAAAATTTCTAAAATCACCCCTCCGGTTCAAAACCATCAGCTCTCCTTTTTCAAAAAACCGCCTTCATCCCATCCTAAAAATTCGGAAACCCCATTTGGGCATCGATTTCGCCGCCCCTTATGGAACCCCCGTAAGATCCTCCGCAGATGGCCTTGTGGTTTTTAAAGGAAAAAATGGGGGCATGGGAAAAATGATTAAAATTCGACATAATCAAACTTTTTCAAGCGCCTACGGTCATCTTTCCCGGTATTCCAAAAAAATTGAGATCGGAAGGTCTATTAAGCAGGGGGAAGTCCTCGGGTATGTGGGCTCTAGTGGCTTGGCGACGGCACCCCACCTCCACTATTCTTTTTACCAAAAAGGAAGATTAGTCAATCCTTTAAATATAAAAAACCCAAATGTCCGGTTTCTATCTCCCTCAGAACTGGATGAATTTAAAAAAAGAGCCCGAAACTTTCTCTACCAAATCGCCCCATCTCCGGCCCGCATTTTTACCGCTTCTCATTCTGCCTCAAAAACTTAAAAAGGTGTTAAGAAAAAGGAAGTGTTCATTTTTCGATTTGGTTACTTAATTCTCCGATTTCTTTCATTACCACTTTTACTATTTCCCGTGCCGTGTCCAAATTATCTGGCATGGAATAAAAATGGTCAAGATGAATAGGTTTCCCAAATATAATTTTTGCATGTTGCCCTATCCGTGGAAACCAACCATTACGTGGGAGAATCAGATCTGTCCCTTTCACAGCAACCGGGAGAATTTTCCGGGGTTTGGCCTGGTAAATGACTTTTCCAACCCCCACCCGGCCGGGTAATAGCTGGCCGCTGAAAGACCAGGTTCCCTCCGGAAAAACCACCAACACGTCCGTTTGAAGGGACTCAACCATTCGATCCATTGATTTCTGGTCATGTTGCCCTCTTTTTACCGGAAAGGCCCCAATTAGATACATGATGATACGTGAGAAACTGGTTTGAAAAAGATCCTCCTTAGCGGCCGCACGCCACCAAACCTCCGAGAACCGGGGCATGGCGGTTACCCCAATTAAAAAGGGATCAAATGTGGATATATGATTGCAAAGAAATAAAACCCCCCGTTCCCCTCGCTTCGGAATATTTTCCCTCCCGAAAACCTCCGTGCGGTTTAAAATCCGGAAGAGAACACCGAGGAAGCCCAAAGCAGTTAGATGGATGAGATTAACCAGAACACCGGGACGCGTTCTCATAGTGGATGATTACTTGATTTTTATTAAAAGAAGAGCCTTTCGTATGTTTAACAAAGATCCAAAAAAAACATTTCCGGGAAGGGATTCATGGTTATTGTTTCCATTTTCTTATACCAACCCTAGGAAGAGCAACCCACCTGAATATGCCGCGCCCAGTCCGGAGGCAAATCCGCATAATGTTCCATTTCAGGGTGTTCATGAAACGGACTTTTCAAAAGGAACAAGAGGCGATCAATTTCAGAAAAATCCCGTTCCTCCACAGCCTTTAAAATGGCGACTTGGGCTAAATAATTTCGTAATACGTATTTTGGATTGACGCCATCCATTTGGGTCTTTCTCTCAGAATCCTGGGTGTTTTCCAATTTTAAACGGTTCCGGTATTTTTGAGCCCAGTGATCAAATGCCTCCCGGTCCACAAAAAGGTCCCTAACCTTTGAATGATTCGTTTTGGAATCCCGTTGAAAATGGCCCATTGCTCTAAAACAAATGGTGTAATCAACCCCGTCCTGATGCATTAAATGGAGGAACTCTCCAATCAAGGCCTCATCATCTTTTTGGGTTTCATTAAGGCCCAATTTTTTCCGCATATCCGTGTGAAATTGAGCTATCAACAATGATTGATAGGACTCCAATACCTCTTGTGCTTCTCCCATGGGAAACAATGGCGAAAGGGCCTTGGCCAACCGTGTCAGGTTCCAAAACCCAATCCTGGGCTGCTGATGAAAAGCATAACGTCCCGTGTGATCTGAATGATTGCAAATAAAGGTTGGATCATAGGAATCCATAAAGCCAAAAGGCCCATAATCAAACGTAAGGCCTAAAACCGACATATTATCCGTATTCATCACCCCATGGGCAAAGCCCACCGATTGCCAATGGGCAATTAACTTTGCAGTTCGCTTCACAATTTCAGCGAATAACCCAATATATCGATCCTCTTTCCCCTTCAAAAAGGGAAAATGAAATTCAATGACATATTCTGCCAGGGTTTGAAGGGGTTCAAATTCTTCACAATAATAGAAAACCTCAAAAGAACCGAACCGGATATGAGATGGTGCCAAACGCAGTAAAACCGCTGAGGTCTCCACCATTTCCCGCATCACTTTATCATCACTCCCGATAATGCAAAGAGACCGGGTGGTTGGAATTCTCAACCCATGCATCGCCTCGCTGCAAAGGTATTCACGGATGGTGGAACGTAAAACAGCCCGGCCATCTCCATGACGGGAATACGGGGTCTTTCCCGCTCCTTTGAGATGGAGGTCCCACCTTTCCCCATTATGATTTACCACCTCTCCCAACAAAATGGCTCGGCCATCCCCTAATTGAGGAACATAGACCCCGAATTGGTGCCCCGAATACAACATGGCCAGGGGTTGGCTGCCCGGAAGAAGTCGATTTCCAGAAAAAAACGTTACAAATTCCGGGCGATTAACCTCTTTGGGATCTAAATCAATCAATTCAGCCCCCTCTAAATTGAAACTGACCAGGTAAGGCTCAGGAAGGGGAGTCGGTAAAAGCTTAGTTCCAAAAACTTCGGGAAGTTGGGAATAGGTATTATCAAAATTTAAATTTTCAAGGGATTTCATAGACTTTTAAACCTAAAAAAAGAAAATACCCCTTTAAATTTAGCAGTTCCGAAGAGGGAGGGTCAAGGAAAAGGGGGTAAGGGAGAATAAACCATCGGGTACGCTAAAAGTTTTTCAATCCAATCCGCCATTTCCTCCTTTGAATAAGGAGCTCGATTCAACCGGACCTCAATTTTAAATCCCCCCTCAACACCCATCACCCCTACAATGGCATAAATATCTTCAAGGTTTGGAAAAATACTTTGGGTTTGAAATTCACAAAGGGTTAAAAACAACCGGCTTTTATCACCAATGATTTCCTTTATCTCTGAAAGGTCTTTCAAATGACAGTGGGCCGAACATCGGTAGACAAACTCTCCCCCCTTATCCACACTTTCAAAATCCTTAAGAGCCTGGTCTGAAAATCCGGTCAGGTAGGCACGAACGGTTGACAATTCGTTCCCCTGGGTGGCAGCCAATTGACTGGAGGGGGCTAAAAATTGAAACGGATCCGAAGAGTTATATTCAAATTGACATGGCCCGAATGCGTCTGGCCATGAACAAAAAAAGGCAACTCCTTCCTCTGAGGTTTTTAATAACAATTTCTCATTGTCTACATCAACCTGAATGGGAAAGTCCATAATTTTAACGGCATTCGCAAAAATTCTTTGCCGTTCCTCCAACCATAATGACCGGTGTTCCTGATCATCAACATCTCCCGGGGTGATGACCTCACGGGTATGCAAACGAATTCGAATAAACCCATGGCTATGTCTAAAACCAACCCAAAACATTGACCTCGGAAAATGGGTTAAGAGTGGCCCCGGCATCAACCAGGGATGACTCACCGAACAATAGGTGTTCACCGCTTGATATCTGCGATAAACAGAATGGTACCCACCGGCCAGAAGGTAAAAATCTCCGCGCCACCCTTCACGAATATGAACCAGGGTCACATCTTCGATGGGCAAAAAATCTAATTTCAAAATCTCTTTGGGCTCCCTCACCTTCCATTCCTCAATGTAGCAGATAACATCTTTCTCCTCATCCGCGGGATTAAGACCAATAGAGGATAGCCTTTTTCTCAATGAAAGGATTTCATGATATTGAAGCGTTGACCGCGTTTCCCAGCGTTGTTCTCGCATGAAACCTCTATGGATGATTGATGGATTTTCGGCATTCCTTGATAAATGCCTGTGCAATGGCCCTGGAAGAGGGTTTTTCCCATCGTTCCGGGTGCCAATGAATTCCCATGACAAACCGTTTTCCCGGAACTTCAATAGCCTCAATAACTTCATCTTTAGAACACGCACTGATGATCACAGAGGGAGGCACCGCTTGAACCCCTTGATGGTGATGACTATTCACCCTAATTCTTTTTTTTTGGATGATTCTAGACAGTTTCGTCCCCGGCCGAATGCCCACCCAGTGGATTTGATCTTTTCCTTTCGGATCCCAATGGGCCACATGAACAGAGCCATTTTTCCCGGGAGAAAATTCCATCGAAAGATGCTGAACCAAGGTACCTCCATGAGCAACGGCCAAAACCTGAATTCCCCGGCAAATACCCAGGACCGGAAGGTTTTTCCGATATGCGATTTGAAGGAGTTTCAATTCAAACTCGTCCCGAACTAAATTAATTTTTCGACAACCCCAATCTTTTTCTCCATACCGCTCCGGGGCAATATCCTCTCCCCCTGTTAAAACCAGCCCATCAGCCCCCCTAAGAGGATGGCGATCCCCCGGAGCAATAATACGGATATCTCCCCCCCATTTCTTAATCCATTGAAGGTACCCCTCTTCGGTTTTTTTTTTAGGATGGTTTGATCGAAAAGCAATTGCAATGGTGGGTCTGATCATTTTTTTCTCTCATGCAATATCGCTTTAATACTAGCACAGCCACGGACCAATGGTAAATATAGTACCGCTTTTTGGTTGAAATTTAATAAATTTACGATTAGAATTTTCATTTTTGTATTTGGACTCAGAAATTCCTTCTCGTGGAAGCTTTAAATTCTTTTAACTGACCTGGTTTCCTCCCAACGAATCATTAAAACCTTTCAAGAGTATGGAGACGAACATGAAGGTATTCCCTTTCCTTTTTCCATTCCTCGCCCTATTGATAATCGCCCCCGTTGCATATGGGGAAGAAGAAATAAAAAAAATAAGCGATGATTCCGAATTAGGATATGTGGATTCATCAGGAAACACCGATGTAACCACCTTCATCCTGAACAATACCTTTAAGTTTCTTCCATCAGACCATTTAGAGGGAACCTGGAAACTCAATTTACTCTATTCAGAAACAGACGGCGAAAAAAAAGGACAAAGGTATGGAACTGATCTACGGGCAGAATACAAATTTACTCAAAGGGCCTATTCCTTTGGACTCGCCTCCTGGTTAAGGGATAAGTTTGCTGGGGTCGATTCACGCCTTTTTTTTGGCGGGGGTGCAGGGTATAGACTCCTTACAGGCCCCAAACATAAACTATTGGGCGAAGCGGGCTTGAATTATACACTTGATGAATTTACAGACAAGTACCTCACAACGAAATTTCCAATGGACTATGATAGAACAAATGACTATGTGGGTGGAAGGGTTTTTGGGGAATACGCTTATTTTTTTACCAAAAAAAATAGATTTACAGCTTGGATAGAATATCTCCCTGATTTCGAAGATGATGGAAATTATAACGTTAATGGGGAGGCTGCCCTTATTTCTGCCCTTAACGGTTTTCTTTCTCTCAAGGCTAGTTACCTGGTTAAATACGATAACGAACCACCCTTGGGGGCCACCGACACGGATAAGATTTTATCCCTCAATCTTGTGGTGAATATGATTTAAGAATGGGTATGAGAAAAATGGGGAAATCCCCGGATTTTTCTTCATGGGGCAAGCTCGGTTAAAATTTTAAAACTTCTAAACAAATCCCTTTCATAATTGATGAAAATTGATTATGATGGCTCTCCACTTAGCTTAAAACTTTCATCAAATAGTTAGCGGGTATTTTTTTAAAAAAAGGAGAATAAAATGGCAGACCGAATAAAAAAAGTAGATTATTTTAAAATTCAAGTACCAAATCGACCGGGGGTAGGCGCTAAAATACTCGGGGATTTTAAAAAAGAAAAAATTAATCTCCTTGGGTTTTCGGGTTTTCCGCGAGGAGGGAAAAGCCAACTGGATTTGATCCCCCAAAATACCAAAGCGTTTTTATCCACGGCAAAGCGGTTAAAGGTAAAGGTCGGGGCTAAAAAAACAGGTTTTCTGGCTCAAGGTCAAGATCGTGTCGGAGCCATCGCATCCATCATGGAAAAACTGTCCGCTGCGAAAATTAACGTTACCGCTATCGATGCTATTTGTGCCGGTAAGGGGCGATATGGCGCAATTTTTTGGGTCAAAGGACCCAATATGGCTAAAGCATCAAAGGTTCTAAAAGCCACACAACTCTAAGAGCCGCTCCCCTCATTTTCTAACCAGGTCATGGGTTTTTAAATTTAACCGTTTTTTATTAAAATGGAAAAAGGTTTTTTTCCGCCCATTTTCCTATAAATAGGGTCCACTTTTCCTTTTCTGATCTTTCCTCTTTTTGGAAACTGGTTTTCACCCCCTTGCCTTGTAACCGTATTTAATTTTTAGTATAGTGGTTTTTAAACGATGGAAATCCGGAGGGAATTTATTTATGGGGTGGCTATTAGGAGCAGGAATCGGTCTCTTACTAGGGGGTCCATTAGGGGCCGTCATTGGGGGAGCAATGCAGCATGTCCTTTCGAAAGGGGCAGGGGCACTTTCAGATGGCCGCTTGGGGGCCCCAAAGGGTGAACAGGTTTTTATTACTCACCTCATCGCCATTCTGACCAAAATTGCAATGGCTGACGGGTCTATATCCGATCACGAACGTAAAACGATTCATAACTTTTTCTCTAGGGGTCTTCATTATAAAGGAATGGAACTAAAGTTTATCGATGCCATGATAAATGAAACCCAAAGGGTCAACCCCGATTTATTCCAAATTTGTAAAGCTTTTGATCAATTTGCAGGGAGGGAACAGCGCCTCCTGCTATTGGATCTGGTTTACCAGGTGGTCATTACCGATCATGTCATCACAAAAGAAGAGGAAGACGCCATTCAGCAGGTGATCAACGGTTTGGGTATCGGGGTTGATGAACACGAGAAAATAAAATCCAGATATCTTTTGGCCAAAAAGAAAGACCACTATAGTGAATTGGGCCTCTCCCCCACCGCTTCCGAGGGGGAAATCAAATCCGCATACCGGCAATTGGCATCCCAATACCATCCTGATAAGGTTTCCCATTTAGGACCTGAACTCATTGCTTTTTCCGAGAAAAAATTTAAAAGCATCAATGAAGCCTACAATGCCCTCAAGAAAGAACGAAAACTATAGTAAAAAAAAACCTCAAAATCTTGGGACGTTTTACTAAACCCAATGGAAATTAACAAATCAAAAATTTTGGCCATGGTCATTGCCGGTGGAAAGGGGGAACGCCTGATGCCGCTGACCACGGACCGGACCAAACCCGCGGTTCCGTTCGGGGGAAAATATAGGATCATCGATTTTGTTCTCAGCAATTTCCTTAATTCAGAACTGATGTCCATTTATGTTCTGGTCCAGTATAAATCCCAATCCCTCATTGAACATCTTCGCCGTGGATGGCGAATTAGCGGAAGAATTCAAAGGAACTTTATCACCGTGGTCCCCCCTCAAATGAAAAAAAGGAGCGGCTGGTACCAGGGAACCGCCGATGCCATTTACCAAAACCTCAACCTCATCCGGGATTTTTCACCTGAGCTGGTTGCTATTTTTGGGGCGGACCATATTTACCGAATGGATATCAATCAAATGATCCAATTTCACCTGGACAAGAAAGCAGATGCAACCGTTGCTGCTCTCCCGGTTCCTATTCATTTTGCAAAGGATTTTGGAATCGTTAAGACCAATGAACAAAATAAAATTATCGGTTTTGAGGAAAAACCAAAAAGACCTCCCCCCATGCCCGAGGACCCAACAAAAGCATTTGCCTCCATGGGAAACTATATTTTTAATACGGATGTTCTCAATCAGGCCTTGGAGCAGGACGCAGGCCAATCCGCATCACATGACTTTGGCGGGGATATTATTCCGAAATTGATCGGATCTAACAATGTGTTTGCCTACAATTTTTTTCAAAACCAAATCCCGGGAATACAACCTCATGAAGAGCATGGATATTGGCGGGATGTGGGAACACTAGAGGCTTATTGGAAGGCCAATATGGATCTATTAGGAGAGTTCCCAACGTTTAATCTTCATAACAATGCCTGGCCCATCATGACCGATAATTTTGATGGACCCGCAGTGAGAATTGAACGATCTCATTTAGACGGAACTTTAATCGGTCAGGGAAGCCGGGTAGTCGATGCAACCATCACCCGTTCGGTCATTGGAAGAAATGTCCGCATTGAACAGGGTACCTCCATTGAAGATTCCATTGTCTTGGACGGATCCATCGTGGGTGAAAAAGCTCGGATACGTCGAGCTGTATTTGACCGATACAATGTCATCCCTCCGGGGGCCAGCATTGGTTACGATATTGCTTCGGATAGGGAAAAATATTATGTGACCAAATCCGGATTGGTTGTTTTTCCCCGTGGTTTGTCAATGGGAGGAAGGGCACTAAATGACCCCAAAAAATGATTTTTTCTCTCTTTTTTAATTCAGAGGGGCCCCTAATATTTTTTTTAAAAAACTCATTTAAAGAATAAGATTTGACATCAATTGAAAAATGGATTTATCCTATTTATTACCCGATCAGGTTAACCCAAACAAATTAATACCTTAATACCCTAAAAAAAGTTTTTGTTGGGTTTAAAAAGTAATTAAGGAGAAAAATCAAAAAATGAAAAATATGAAGGGTATTTTTCTTTTAATTTTATCCAACATACTCATTTTTATTACTTTATCCATTACATTTACCATTTTGGTAAATGTTGTCCTTCCCATGTTTGGAATCGACGTTAGGGGCTCTGTTAATCAAACGATCCTTGTTTGGTCTATGTTACTCGGGTTTGGGGGAGCTTTTATCAGTCTTGCTTTTTCCAAAAAAATTGCTCAAATGAGTTTCCGTGCAGTTCAAATTAAAGAACCCAAATCGGCCACCGAACAAATGGTCTATCGGACCGTTCAAGAACTCTCCACATCCCTTCAAATTAAAATGCCAGAGGTCTGGGTGTATGAATCTCCGGATCTCAATGCGTTTGCAACAGGTCCATCCAAAAACAATGCTATGGTTGCGGTTTCAACCGGCTTGGTCCAATCAATGCGGGAACGGGAGGTTCGAGCCGTTTTGGCCCATGAAATGGGCCATATTTTTAATGGTGATATGTTCACCACCACTGTTTTGGCGGGGTTGATGAATACGTTTGTCTATTTTATTAGTAATCTCGTTTCACGACATGTCATGGAGAGAAATTACATGCTGGGCATTGCTACCTATTTCTTTCTTCAAATCATTCTTTCTTTCTTGGCCATGATCCCCATTTGCTGGTTCTCACGAAGGCGTGAGTTTGCAGCGGACCGTTTTGCGGCACAGAAATACGGAAAAGAAGCCATGGTGGGGGCTCTTCAAACCATTGGCCGTTTTGTGGAAACCGCCAAGCCCCAATACAGCACCAGCGATTCTTTTGCCACAATGAAAATCTCGGGAACCTCCCGGGGTTGGTTACACCTATTCTCAACCCACCCCCCCATTGAGGAGCGCATCTCAGCACTTCAGGGATTTTAAAATCTTTTTTGAAATTAATCTAAACCACGAAACTACCTCCTGTTCCCGTTTTCGTATAAATGAAAGAATCCTCTTAGGTGGAACAAAAAACATCGAAAAGCCTTTTGATAGATATGGACGGTGTATTGGTCCGCGGGAATAAAGTCATCCCGGGAGCAGATCTGTTTATTGAACGTTTGAAAAAGGAAAAACGAAAGTTTCTCATCCTGACCAACAACTCGGAAAGAACTCCTAGGGATCTGCAACATCGTTTGGAACAAATCGGGTTAAGGGTTACTGTTGAACACCTCTACACCTCTGCACTTGCTACCGCAAGCTTCCTCTCCTCTCAAAAACCAAAAGGAACCGCTTTCGTGATTGGGGGTTCAGGGCTGATCGACGCGTTACATCAAGCCGGGTATATCATTACGGAATACCAACCTGATTATGTTGTGGTGGGAGACACCCAACACTATGATTATCACCACATTACCCAGGCCATCCGGTTTATACAGGGAGGAGCTAGGTTAATCGGAGCCAATCCCGATGTAACAGGGCCCAGTGACACCGGAATTGTTCCAGCCACTGGGGCCTTGGTGGCTTTAATTGAAAAGGCCGTGGGTTGCAAAGCCTATTTTGTGGGAAAACCCAACCCTCTAATGATGCGGTCGGCCCTCAGGAAATTGGGAGAACATTCGGAAAATACCATAATGGTGGGAGATCGAATGGATACCGATGTGGTAGTGGGAATTGAAAGCGGGTTGGAAACGATTCTCGTATTGTCAGGGGTTACGAAAAAAGAAGATATAGAACACTTTCCTTACCGGCCTACCAGAATTTTAGACTCGGTGACTTCCATCGAAATTTAACCCTCGGCTAGTCAAAATCTTTATTCCATTTCATTTCCCCGTTTTTACTTCAGTAAATCTGTCCTTCATCCAACCCCACATAAAGGACCCTCTTGGAATCTCGGCCAACCGATTCTAAAGAAAGCTGTTCTAAAACGGGTAACCGAAAAGGCCCCGTCCCCTTTCCCGAAGGAAAGGGGACGGGGTAAAATAAAAGGAAATATTTTTTGCCTGGGGCGGCAATTTACCCAAGCCTACTCCTCAGGTTAGAGGAATGAAGGCTTTAAGGAAATACCCCCGTTAATTCTTTATGGAAAGCAATTCCACATCAAAAACAAGGGTGGAATGAGGTCCAATTTTTTGGCCGGCTCCCCTTTCACCATAGGCTAAGTTTGCAGGAACATAAAGCTCCCATTTAGAACCCACTTCCATTAACTGTAACGCTTCCGTCCAACCGGGAATCACCCCATTGACAGGAAAAGTGGCGGGTTCCCCCCGGCCATAGGAACTATCAAACTCCGTTCCATCAATTAAGGTTCCCTTATAGTTTGTCGTTACTTGGTCGGTTAATTTGGGTTTTTCCCCCTTTCCCTTTTTAATGACTTTATATTGGAGCCCGCTGGCCAGTGTAACGACCCCTTTCTTTTTTTTGTTTTCAGCAAGAAATTTTTCCCCTTCTTTCTGGTTTTTCTCGGCTTGTTCTTTGGCTTTGGCCATGGCTTCCTGCTGAAGCTGATTCATGGCATCTCGTCTCTCATCTTCCGAGAGTCTTGATTCTTTTCCGGAAAAAGAATCTCTAATTCCCAGAGTAAGGGCATCCAGGTCAAGCTCCACAGGCTGACTTCTCATGTCACTTCCAATATTCAGACCGATGGAATAGCTTGCTTTTTCCCTGGCGCTTTTCAGATTTTTCTGATCCTCTCCAAAGGCCTGACTGGAAAAGATTAAAACACTCATAAAAAAAACTATCCGTAACAACATTGAAACTCCTTTCTTCGATCCCCGGAAGGGATCGCATCTAAAGTTTTTTTCCTGCACCTATTTTTTCTCGGCTTTGGCAAACCGGTATTGGACCCTGCACAGAAAAAACGTTTTAAATTTTTCCCATTGGCCACATTTTTTTATAAATAAACTTCCTCCCAAAATAAATTAAAGCAATTGAAAACCCGATGGAAATGGGAACAAACAGTCCGGTGGCTATAGTCGCACTTGCAATCCAACCCATCCCTTCCATGGCCTTAAACACATGGTTGGCCAATCCGGAAAGATAGTAAGCAATCACGATGACGGAAAGACCTTCCACCGTCTGTTGTAGAACCGCTTGGCTTTTAGTTGTTTTATCCACATTGGAGAGTAATTTTAAATTTTGATCTTCTAAAACCAGGTTCTGCTCCTGTTGCATCAGGCTCACACGGGTCCGAATCACGGAGATACTCCCTTGAAAATCGGATTCAACGGCCTCAATACGCCGGATTAACTGCCCGTAACCATCTGCAACCCCGGAAATTCCCCCCAGGACATAATCCGAAAGGGGAAGAAAAGGAGGATGGTGTTTTTCTTGAAGGGCCCGTATGGTGGAAATGACAATTGTATTATAAGGTACCGAGGCGGATAACTGGTACCGCATGGCTTCGGCAAAACGGCTGACCTCCAAAAAATCCTGGGTTAACTGATTAACCCACCCTTGGAGCGTCTTTGAATCCGAAGTAGAAAGTTCAGCGGTAATACTGGTCCGCTGCTCCAGGTGGTGCTGCTCCAACTGATGAATCCGGTCAACCGCTTTTGAGAATTCCGGAAAAGGGAGCAACAACAGATGATAGTAATTTTCCATGGTGGCCACCGCATCAATCACCTGGGGAAGAAGTTGAAGAAGCGCTTTTGGAGAAGCGGAAAAAATTAAATACCTCTCCCGCATATGCTCATCCGGGGTAAAACTGGTGACGATGGAAATTTCCTCTCCAAAAACCTGGCTTCCATAAACATGAGGGCCGGGCAACAATCCCCTGATCAGGTCGGGCTTAATTTTAGGTTCCTGGGAAAAAATAATATCCAACGAGGTCACCCGGTCTCCCAAAGGGGACACCGGAAACTCAAATCCAGGGAGGCTGATGGGACCAAAATCGAACAATAGGTTTTTATCATCAGGAATATGCCAAATCTGATAACTGTAATATTCTGTGTGGGCTTCCCAAACGATTACGAGCCGGTCACCATTCTCTTCAATCCGAACTCCAAACCCGAATTTTTCCATGACATTGCAATTGGCTTCTTCAATTTCCAATGCCTTTAAAACGTGAAGAAATTGCTGGCGGCTTTCCGGCCTTTCAAAAGGAGGGTTCTTCATCCGAAATGCCGTATGGTGAACATGGGCCGGAAAATCGAGCCATTCCCCCAGGTATTTTTTAGGCCGCTCATGAAGGCGTTGGAGAGGGATTTTAATTTCTCTCCCAGGGTTAGGTTCCACAGAAAGCTCTCCTTCGGTAAAAGTAAAAGTATAAAAAGATTCAGCTTTTATAACATCTTGGAGGAAAAATTTCAATCTCTGTGATGAAACCGTTTCTGTTTCCCCAGGTGGAGGAAATTTAGATTGGGTGGTGACCAGAAGGAAGAAGCTCGGGAATATTTCGGAGGGTTTGAAAAACCACGCAATAACAGTGGTCAAGGATAAAAAACATTTAGCTGCGAAGAATCACTGCATTTGAAATCCAGGTGGATAATACACATCCCGCAAAAAACAAAATCCCCAGCACCGAAGCGGACTGAAATCCCGATAGACCCAGCCCAAGAGAGATCATTCCAAACCCTGCTAATCCAATGGTATAAGCAATCAGGAAATTTCGCCCTTTTCCTTGATTGGCTCGAAAAATACCGGAAATAGGGATCATCAGGAGCCCCGAACCTACCCCGGCAAAAAGTAATAAAATATTCTCCATCAATAACCAACCCCCGATTCCTGCAAATCCTGAAAAAAGACATCCCCCAATCCAATTGGAGGCCAGCAGCTGTTCGGAAGAGAGGGCAAGCCTTCCAAAGCGATCCAAACGCAACAACAGGTTGAAAAGAGAGTCGGCCACCCATGTCAGGAGAACAAATAAAAGATAGGCACCCATCAAGGGAAACACAAAAGGAGCAAGATCTGGGTTCTCCCTTCCCATCTCCCTAAGGAAGCGGATGAAAAAAAAAGCCCCAATTATGATCCCCCACTGAACTTTAGGGCTGAAATTGGACATCCAGAAGAAATATTTTAATAAAACGCGATAGAGGATGTTCCGGGCTTTGAGGGCCTCCACGATCCCCTCCCTGGCCCAAACCATTTGGGGATTAATCCGAAGGGCTTCGCGGAAATTCTCCAGTGCTTGGGTTTGATCTCCCTGTTCCAAAAGAATCCACCCTCGCCGGGCATGGGTGGAGGCGTTGTCGGGGTCCCTTGCCAAAGCACCCTCAATGGACGCGGAGGCTTCCTCTTTTCTTCCCAATTTGTTGAGGGCCATTGCACGAAAATTGGCGCACTCCACATGCTCCGGATCCTCCCTGAGTCCTTCTTCCACCACTTGAAGGGCTTCTTTCCATCGGCGCTGTTGCAATAGCAGACTTCCCAACAGAGCGAGGTAGTCCGCATCATCGGGTTCCAACCGGATGGCTTCCCGGATGGCGGTTTCCGCTTCCCGTGTTTGATCTTTGTCATCCAAAACGCTGGCCAGGACATAATGGCAATACCCCAAATCCGGGGCAAGGCCAATGGCTGTCTTGGCATTCTGTACGGATTCATCATATTTTTTCTGCCTCGAAAGAGAAACCGCCAACAAGGCATGAGCGATAGGGTCTTCGGGGTCATTTGAAATCCCTTTTCGAAACTCCTCCTCGGCAAGCGGGTATCGGGACTGTTGAATCAGGAGGCGGCCTTTTTCGATGTTTGGGTTCATTTAGATATTGAGATAAGGAAGAATTTCATCATAAAATCCTCCCTGATTAGAATACAGGGCATAGTTACGGGCCGTAGAAAACCATTCCTTTGTTGAAGGTTTTCTTTTTTTAAGGGCTGAAAGGAGATCCTTGGTGGTCAGAGGCTCCGGCACTCCTTTTTTCATGGCTTGCTGTAGCTTCCCTTCAACGGAAACATCCACAAGGGTTTTCAGATCCGCACCGGAAAAACCATCGGTTTTCTTGGAAATGTGCTGATGATCGATATCCTGAGTCGGTTTACCTTTAAGAAGAATTCTCAAAATGGTCTCCCTTGCTGGGGCGTCGGGTGGGGGAACAAAAATAATCCGGTCAAACCGGCCCGGCCGGCGAAAGGCAGAATCCAAATGCCAGGGAACGTTGGTGGCCGCAAGGATAAGCACACCATCATTCGTTGTTTTGATTCCATCAAGTTCAGATAAAAACTGGTTAATCAGCTGCCGCCCTGCGCTCTGCCGCATGTCCGATCGGCTCGCACCCAGGGCGTCCACCTCATCGAAAAAAAGAACGCAGGGTTTGTGATTTCTAGCCTGTTCAAAAATTTCATGAAGATTTCGTTCACTCTGACCGAGCCACATATCTAAAACATCGTTGATGCCTACTGAAATAAACCCCGCCTTTACCTCACCTGCCGTTGCACGGGCCAGATGGGTTTTTCCGCACCCCGGGGGCCCGTACATGAGAATTCCCCCGCCAACCGCCTTGCCATAAGCTTTGTAAATCTCGGGATGGGCCAAGGGATGAATAATTTTCATTTGAATCTCTTCTTTGACCCCCTCAATCCCCCCTACGGCCTCGAAAGTCACCGTAGGCCGTTCCATGCTCAGATCGGGTTTTTCGGATTCCCCTCCCCCCCGGTTTCTAACTTTTCCGTCAACGATCTCCGACTCCTCTTCATCCTGAAAAATTCCAAGCCGCTCTTCCAAATCGGAATCGGCAACGGAAGGATCAATCTTGACCGCTTTTTTGTACTGTATGACCGCTTCCTCAATTTTTGAATCCTGCACCAGAAGCCGAACATACAACAAACAGCCTCGGGCAGGAGGTTGAGAACTCTTCATCAAGTCCTCTACCATCACCAAAGACGCGGTGTATTTCCCTTGCTGATAAAAGGCGCTGGCAAGTCCTACTTTGAGCTGTGGGTCCTGGGGAAAAAGGGAAAGGGCCTCACGATATTCCGTTTCGGCATCTTCGGCCTTCCCATAACCTAGAAGCATATCGCCATAATTCCGCCGAAGATCCAAACTGTTTGGGGAAACCCGAACCGCCTCTCGCAGGGCCGCAATAATGGAATCCGGTGCAGGCACACTTTCTGAAGGCATAACGTAAAGGTATCGGAGGGTGGAAAGTGTGTCAAGAAAGGTAAAAAAAACAGTGAAATTTGGGGATTAAAAAGTAATTCAGATTGGGTCAGGAAATATGCCACTCTCTTCATGAAAGTGCGATTTTTGAATAAGGGTCCATAATTAAATCTTTCTTCTTGAAATCAATAACATAGCAATAAAAAATACCCATCGGCCCGATGACCGCTGGGTATTTTAGTAGGAAATCCATTGTTAAAACTCTATCCCGTTAACTTTCTCTTAAAAAATGCCAATCCTACAAGGCCAGAACCGAGAAGGAATATTACAGAAGGTTCTGGAACAGCCGCAATCCGGGTCCACGTAATTTGAAGTTTGGGATCGATAGGATCAAGATAACCCCCTGGGTCAATTGAAGGATTAGAATTTGATCCACTAAATAAATTATGAAAGCGGATCATTGCGGGAGGTTGCTGGAATATTTCCTGAAGGGATGCACGGGTTCCATTTACATTGGAAAACGTATGGACCTGATCTAACCAAAAATTGAAATCACCGCTACCTTCAAGGAACCAATCAGGCGCGCCATAATCATAAATTCCAGGAGAAATAACATCAACCATTTCAAAAAGTATAGAGCATTAACATTCCCTGGATTGCTGAATGGCCCTCCTCCATAAAAATTTAATTTCCAATGTGTAGGTCGAAATTAAAAATAAAAAATGCATTCTGAGTTCCCTGAAAGGAAGTGGAGGGGGGTACCCAAGGCAAAAATGTTTGCCAATCCCTTATCTCACCATCAAGGAGCATAGACCCAGAAATGTTCAATAAATTCCCTTGTGAACTTAAGACTGAACCAGAAGCGGAGTACTCCCAGGAAATAGCGTTCCCTTTTCCAGGAAACATTAGAAAAATAAGTGAAACAAAGAAAAAGACCATTTTATCCATTTTAAACTATCTCTAAAAAAACCGGGCTACCAAATTGACAATATTTCCTGGTGACCTCGATAGCCCTGCTATCCAAATAAGGTCTATCGCTTTGCGCCCTACGGCTTCCGGTCATTTGTCTTGATAGAAGGTGGTAAAGTGAACTCCGTTAGATATATCATCCGAAACAACGTACATGGTCGGTTAATTAAAATTTTTAATCCAAAACGGAATAAGGGGATTAAAAGTCATAGAGATTTTTAAAAATCCCTATGGTTTCTTCTTTTTAAAAAATTTTATGGAAGTTTTCACCAGGCTTGCAAAAAACAGCCAACCTCCCAGGGCGGTCACAATGGTGGGTCCAGTGGGGAGGTCAAATTGGAAGGAGCTAATAAAACCGGTCCACGTTGCGATCAATCCAATCCCCAGAGCCGTTAAGACAAGGTGAGAAAACCGTTGGAAAAACAATAAAGCCGTCACGGCAGGTATGACCAAGGTGCTAAAGACCAGAAGAACTCCTGCTGTCCGAATGGCTACCGCAATAACCAAAGCTAATGTAAGATAAAAGATAAGGTTCCAAAACCGTTTATGACTTTTATTAGATGGATCGACAGTAGAGGTTTCGGTGATTTGAATGAATTTTTTCGAGAATAAAATATGGATAAAGGTCACAAAGCCAAAAACAACGAGTAATACAAATAATTGCTGTGTGGTAACCCCCAAAATATTTCCAAAAAACAGATTAAGAATGTCCGCTTCTCCATGAGGGATGTTGGCAATTAACAAAACCGCGATTGCGGATGCCACTGCATAGATGATTCCCATAATGGCCTCTTGGGGAATCCTCTTCTCATATTCGGGGATAGATAATAAACCGGCTCCTACTAACGTAAAAACTAAAGAAAACACAAGCGGGTTGAAATCAAATAACATGGCAAAAGCCACACCCACAGCGGATAACTGGGCGATGGCAAGATCTACAAAAACGATCCGGCGTTTCACCACATGAATTCCTAGGTAGGCCAGCATGAAAGTCAGAATCGAGCTTGCAAAAATCGCCTGGCGCATAAAAGGAATGGACAGTATTTCAAGCATCATGAATGGTCTATTTTCTTTCCGAAAGTTTTTTTAACCTAAAAATGTTTTCCCTTGGAAAAAATTATCGGAATCCAATATTTTTTGGCTTCTGGATTCCCGCTTGCGCGGGAATGACGGCCTCAATGATTCAAAGTATTTCCGAGACATGACATTAGGAAGATGTGTCTGATGTCCCTCAAAGGTTTTCTTTTTTGCGCCTTGAAATATGTGATTTCATCTCCCTCCTTTGATATTTCTTCCCAGAAAATTTGATTGATTCGCCTGCTTTGGATTGCTGTAAGGCTCCGGTGAAAATGACGGACATCCCGAAAGTTATGCAGGCTTCGTGCATCTTCAACGGTCATTTCATGGATTTCTGGATTAAAAACCTCTTTCATTGTGGTACAACCCACCATGAACGCCAAAATGGAAATTGAAAAAAATGGCTTGGCGCAAAAATGAAATAGATAGGATTTCCAGCATCATTCAGGAACCCTTTGATAAGGAGGTGGTTATTTTCCCTACAAGATGGTCAAAAAGATCTTTGTAGGTTTTGACTCCCTTCTCTCCGCCGACAGACGGAGGCAAAACCACAACGGTTGCACCGGTTTCTCTCGCCAAAAGATTTGGAATCGACCGATTAAAGTAAGGCTCCATAATGATGAGTTTAACGTTTTCTGTTTTCATTAATGGAATAAGACTGTTGACATGAACAGGGGATGGGGGAATACCGGGTTTGGGTTCAACAAACGCAACCACATCAAGGCCAAACCGCTTTGCAAAATAGGACCAGCTGTTATGATAGGTAACTATTTTGGTTCCTTGATAAGGTTTAAGTTTCTCCTTCCATTTTGAAATGGCTTCGTTCAGGTGAATTTCAAAGTTTTTCTGATTTTTTTGGAAGGTCATCGCCTGTTCGGGAATCATTTGACTCATTCGTTGCGAAATGGTTTTAGATATCATTTTCCCATTTTCAGGATCAAGCCAATAGTGAGGATTTCCAAATGGGTGGACATCCCCTCTGGATCGATCCACCGGAACGGTCATGACCTCCAATGGTGTAATTGCATTGGAGGTGTCCAGGTATCCGGATGCTCCCGGTTGGATTTTTGGGTTTCGAGCCCCTACCAAAAGTGGTGGAACCCATCCCACTTCCAAATCCAACCCAATTTGTATAAAAAGATCCGCTTTTGATGCCTTCAGCATTTGGCTTGGTCTTGCTTCTAAAAAATGGGGATCTTGAGCCCCATGAGTTATACTCTCAACAGTCACTAGATTTCCTCCCACCTCCCGAGCAATAGCAGCCAGATCTTCCGTAGTGGTTACAACCTTTAAGGAAGCCCCCCAAACCAGGCCTTTCATTAAAAAGATCAGAATGAACAGAACGACACTTTTTTTCACGATTGAAACTCCTTTTTAAAAATGGTTAAAACGTATGGGCAGCATGTTTTCCAATCGAGAATTCAAACTGCAGGAAAACAGCATGAACGGCTTTATCGTTCAGATGCTCAGCAAAATCGACATTGTACTGAAGTCGCATTCGGGAAAATTCACTAAAGTAACGGGTTAAATCCAGAGAAAAGCGCCAACGCAGATCCCGAGGGGGGTCAGTCGCATTGTCTCCATTTCCGTTTGCATACTCTACCCGACCGCCCACCACCCACCGCTCGATAAAACCCCAAAGCCCTTGAACATAAAACCCATAGTCTCTCAATATTTCATCCGGTATTCCCGCTCCGGTGAAATCCCCCGCCTCATAACGACGCCAGAGCGCCTCGGCTTGTAGCGAAGTGAACGGAAATCCCCTTCGAGAGGTAACCGGTACCCATTTGTGATAGAAATCGACACCCAGAAGGATGGTATCCGTATGGGTACCGGTTCCATTGGGACCATACGATCCCGATGTCCCGATGATCACTTCTTGCGTTTCTGAAAGTGTCCATGCGGTCTTGATCCGACCCATATATAAATAATCATCTAATCCATCAACGGTTCGGTTACCGATCGGGTGGCCTCCCACCACATCACCCTCCGCCCATAAAAAACTTGAGGCCGTTTCCCCCTTGGCGTTTTGCATACTTCCAATGAGTTCCAAGTAAAAGGGAAGCGGGGATAACCAAGAAATCTGGAATCCGAGGTTTCTTAATCCATCTCCTCCAAAAAGACGGCTATTGATGATCTGCTGATCCGCAAAATCCCATTGATGAGGATGCTGTGGATTAAACCGTCCAAACCGGGCAAAAAACTGCCCTCCAATGAGTTGAAGCTGATGGGGCAAACTTAAAGTGGTAAAGTAAGCCTCTTCCACTTCGATAAAGGATTCCCCATCTTCCAAACCAAAAATAAGATGAGCATCTGCACGAAAGTATGGATCCACTGCAGACCCAAGAGATAATTCAATGTTTTGAAGATTAAAACCCCTTTGATTGGAATCATGGGCCCCAAACTGAAGATTGTCCGGTTCTGAAAAATATGCGGCTGAAAATATGCCGTTTAAACCAATCTCAGGATTAAATAGATTTTTCGCTTGGGAGATGGCTCCTCCCTGTGCCATTGCGTCATTCGAAAAAATGAAAAGGAATAAAACGATAAGAACCCAGCGCATTGTCCCTCCTTACTGGAAATCTATTGAAATTCCTTGGAAAACCAAAAGGAAATTCCAAAGGAAAATTAGATTCTCGCCACAATGTGAGATTTCTTTAAATGAAGAGCTAAAGGAGGATTAAGGAAGGCGGGCCCCTATTGGGAAGGGGTCCTTTTCCAAAAGAAGAAAAAACAATATCGTTCTTTGGTGAAAGGTAAAAAAGAAAAACAAGGCCCACGGGGATAGGTGGGCTTGTTTGGGAAATTTTTTCCCCGTTTTGAACCCACAACCCAATCTGACAACCCCGTGGATCTGAGATTTCATTCTGAGCGTACACGTGAAAAAGGGCAAAAGAGGAAAATACAAGAAGATATAAGACAAAACCAAAAGCGAATGCTGTGGGAAGGAACCTTTTTTTTGCAGTCATAGGGCGTCTTTTGCAGATCAATAAAGGATAGGGGATATTATTTCAAAAAATCTTGTTTTGTCAATCAAATAAAAATGAAATATAAATCTAATAGGACATTCAAGATTGTATATTTTAAAAAGCGACCCCCCCTAAAAAAATCGTCCCAGATATAATAGAAACCCCGGATTGAATTCACCCCTCATGCTGAATTTCTTTCCATAACCATTAAAACGACAAAATTTTCAAGCCCTCTCTTTGTATCTGTTGTGACAATCCCGTTTTATTTCCATCGTTCGTTAAAAATTTTTCACCGGTTTTCTCCTTCCTCTTCCAATTCATTTGGCGCACGATCCACATGAAGCGTCAGTCCTTTTCGGGAAATGACTTCGATTTTCTCCCCCTTCTCAATCGGTTCTCCGCTTAAAGATACCGCGTTCCATAATTCTCCATAGACAAACACTTTTCCGTGCGGCGTCAGGGATTGAACCACCTCCCCGGTTTGATAAAGCAAGGCCTCCGGTCCGGTCCAAGCCCGGGTATCATACTGATAAAAGACAGGACCATTTTTTCGCTCATAAATAAGGATTCTAAAACTCAAAAAAACAGACGCGCTGATCCCGAAACTTCCGATCAAAACGCTCCACCAATACCCGGAGAGCCAATCGAAAATGGAGGCTGCCAGAATGATAAAGGCAATTCCGATGAAAATATAGTGGCTTGTTGCCATGGCGAGAAGAAAAACTTCTAATGGGGAGATGAATTTGACAAAGATCTTATTTCGCTCAAACCTTCGGTCTTTGCGGCTAATCCGCCTGACCAACCGGGCCCAATAAACCAGGCCATAGGCAATCCCGATCGATACCCCCCAACCAACGGCCTTAAGGTTTGCTGTGATGCTTTCCCGGTCAAACCAAAGAATCAGCCCGCAAAAACCACCCATGATGAGGGTATTTCGTATGACGCGAACCTGTTTGACCATTGTGGATTCCCTCAGGTCCAAGTAGTGGAAGGAATCAGATCTATTTTTTGGTTTTTCCCTCTGGATCCCCGCTTCCGTGGCAATGAGGAGGAAAGTTTTGAGGAATTTCTCCCAAATAAGAATAAACTTCTAAACCCTTTTGATCTTATTTCACCAGTTTTTGGAACGGAACATTCTGCTGATGAACGATTCCGCGCATTAGTCTTCCCAAAATATCGGCCCCGGTAATCACTTTTTTCTGGTCACTCCACAAAATGATAATGTCTTCATCAATCACGTCATCATCGGAACGCATGGGATGGACCTTCAGCTGAGGAATCACGCCTCCCAGACTGGTCTGCGGATTTTTTACGATAATGGGGCGATGGCAATAGAGGTAGGGATTAAAGGATTGGCTTTTAAACAGGGCATCCCGTAAAAAGGTATCCGAATTAAATACGATCCTCGGTTCATTGGATGGGTCTGTAACGATTATCCATTTTTTCCCCGACAATTGAATTTTGTTCAAGAAGGGGTCTGATGGGGAAAATTCTATAATGGGAAAAACCGGCCGGTTTCCTTGAAAGGGAAGGGCAATAATACTTCTAGGATCAATGATTTCCCCCTCGTCTATGATGGTCAGATCGTCAATGGCCAGAAAATTTAAGGCGCCTTTCCCTTCTAATCGATCAATGTCCGACTCCGAGGATATAATATGCATCCGGATGAGTTCCTCCAGGTGCTTTTCATGAAAATATTGAATGCCTTCCCTCCCCAGCCATTTATCAAGCATATAGGATGTTGGTTTCGTCAAAGGAAAGAGGAGAAACTGATAAATACGAAGGACAGGGGCCATTAATGAAGCCATCTTCATGGCATGCCTTGAGAAATAAGCCTGTGGAATAATTTCGCCAAAAAAAGTAATAACAAAGGTCGAAAAAAAGAACGCCACCACCCCAACCATGACTGAATTAGATAACAAAGTAAGTAGAACATTTACTCCAACGTTTCCCCAAAGGATCGTCGCCAAAAGAAAATTGGAGTCTTTTCTTAAACTCAAAACCTTGTGGGCACTTCGATTCCCATGGGTCGCCTCGATCTCTAGTTGCAACTTACTGATGCTAAAAAAAGCTAAATTTAGACCGGAAAACATGGCAGACTGTGAAATACAGACTGCCATTCCTATCCAGGTAAATGCTTGCATATATTTTCCTTTTTCTTGTGGTTAAAATTCAATCTCTTCTGCTTCTTTAAGATTTAGGTCATATTTTGTAGAATTTCTTTCATTTTTTCAATACCTTATCTTGGCATCCTTTTGGACCGTATTTTCTTCCCTTAAAATGAGGAAAAAAATAGGGGACGGTTTCTCATCCAAAAGGGGGCAGAAGAAAAAAAGGAGGGTCAAACTGATTTTTTTAAGGGAACCAAATCCCGGCCGATTTTTCCAGAAAAGGATCGTGCAACCATTTCCCTCACATCCACTTCCCGCCTCGGCCATTGCAAAACATCAAAAAGGGCCTGCCTTTCCTGAAGCTCAAACCGTTCACCAGGTTTTAAGGAGATTAACGGCCCATGGATGGTCATTTCAAAATAGGGATACTGATCGGAATTAAAGACCTCTGTGATACAGTCATGTCCATACCCCCAGTCAGAGAAGACGGGAAACTGTTTTCTAAACCCAACCAAACCCAAATTGGGGATTTCCAATATTCCCAACATCCACCCCTCCTGCCCGTCAGCACCAAATTTAAAGGCGTCGGGGTCTCCACAATCGATAATCCCCAGTTTTCCCATGGCATTGACCACCCTGTTTCGAACCTCAATGGATCCCTTTATTTCATCAAAGGTTTTTATTCCCAAAGGAAAAGGGGATTTCTTCCACCGGGGAAAGTAAACTTTTCCGGGTCGAAGAACCATGGTCCCTGCCCAAATTCCAAAGTGGATATCCTTCAAAGAGCAATTTTTTATACCGTGAGTCACTCCCCATTCCTGAACCCCCGAGGCGGTCTCGACCAACCGGGTGATTTGGATTCCCGTTTCCCCGCAAACCGGGCTTCTCATCCCCACTTTTGCGGTTTCCGGGCCCCCTTCTTCCACCCAGAATTCGTATGGCCCACTATCTAAATCGTTAAAAGTATTTCCTTTGGGCCAACCCGTTTGGAGGGAAAGCCATGTCCGATCTCCTCCCCAAAGGGGAGAACCGGTCCCTCGATTTTTGGATTGATGATGGAATATATATTCTGAATTTTTTTTGGTTTTACCTTCCATTTCCGGTTGGGTAAAAAATAGGTCATGACTTTTCCAATTTATCCCAATAATTCTTCCTCCGATCTGGGGAAGGAGAATTAACTCAAGTGGGCCGTTCTTAATTCTTTTACAATTCCAATCTTTATACTGTATAGTTTCAATTATAACTTTAGGTTTTTGAACCATCCTAGTCTTTTTTTCCAAGGGCACGATCTAGGTTGTAGGCTGCGCTGATTAAACCAAGGTGGGTAAAAGCTTGAGGAAAATTTCCAAGGGCTTCACCGCTGTGGCCAATCTGTTCAGCGTATAACCCCAGGTGGTTGGCATATCCCAGCATCTGTTCAAATAACAAACGGGCTTGATCCAGTTTCCCCGAGTCGGTCCGCCCTGCACGAGTTAAGGCCTCCACAAGCCAAAAAGTACACATACTAAAGGTCCCTTCTTCTCCAGACAAACCATCTCTTGTTTCAGATAAATTATACCGGTATACAAGGCTATTGGATACCAATCCCCCTTTGATTGGTGATTGGAGAGTTGCATCCAGTGTTTTTAACATCCTAGGATCATCAGGGGATAAAAAGAAAACCAGAGGCATGATCAAATTGGAAGCATCTAAGGAGGCGCTTTCGTAATGTTGTACAAACGCTTTCCGCTCCCTATTCCAGCTCTTACTCATAATTTCCTTATAAATATTATCCCGGTTTTCGCGCCACCTTTGCCGATCCGCAGGAAAGGAGCGTTTCTCGGCCAATCGTAAACCGCGGTCCAGGGCCACCCAGCACATTAATTTGGAATAGGTGAAATGCTTCCTTCCTCCCCTGACTTCCCAAACCCCCTCATCGGGGTCAACCCAATGATCGCAAACATAATCCAACAAACGGTGCAGATGTAACCAAAAATCATAAGCAATTGGGGATCGGTATTTATTATAAAGGTATACAGAATCCAATAACTCTCCATATATATCAAGCTGCAATTGAGAAGAGGCGGCATTTCCGATTCGAACCGGACGGGATCCTTTATAGCCTTCTAAATGGTCCAGGGTCTCTTCCGGAATCCGGTGTCGCCCGTCAATCCCATACATGATCTGAAGAGAACCATCCGGGTTAATTTCTCCGCAACGGGCTTCCAACCAATTCATGAATTTGGCGGCTTCTTCGGTAAAACCGATCCGCATCAATCCATATAAGGTAAAAGCGGCATCTCTTACCCAGGTAAAGCGATAATCCCAATTTCGTTCTCCTCCGATCCCCTCAGGAAGACTGCAAGTTGGAGCGGCCACGATGGCCCCGGTGGGTTCATAGGTCAATAGTTTTAAGACTAGGGCTGAGCGGTGAACCATCTCCTGCCACCTGCCTGTATATTTGGATTTTGAGATCCAATGGCGCCAAAAATTAACCGTTTTCCGAAATAATTCATCTGCTTCCGGTTCGGAAAGGCAGGCTCCACATCCAAACTCACCTTCGGTATCCTGAAGAATAAAGGTCGTAGTCTCTCCCTCGTTTAAAGTAAATTCAGAAACCACTCCATTTCTTTCCCTTCTTAAAGGAATTCTGGTCCCAAGGCCCAAACATAAATTTTTTGAGTAAAATCCTGCCCCTTCCTGAAAAACATCCGTCTTATGTTCATCCCTGGCATAATTAAACGCGGGGAAACATTCCATCCGGAAGGAAATGGTTCCTCGGACGGCACTGACACGCCTGACCAGCTGATGTTCTCCATGACCTTTTATCCCAATATCGATAGGCATATAATCTACAATTTCGCCCACCCCCTGGGGAGATAAAAAACGGGTCACAAGAACGTTTGTTTCTGGCCAATAAAATTGTCTGCAATGGACGTCTGAATTGATAGGTGAGATCTTAAAACGTCCGCCTTTTTGATCATCCAAAATTGCCCCAAAAACACTGGGGGAATCAAAATGGGGAAAACACAGCCAATCAATAGAGCCATTTTTCCCAACCAATGCCGCAGTGTGCATATCACCGATCAAACCATAGTCTTCTATGGGAATATAGGCCATCTCAAACTCCTAAAATAAACAATAACATACTGCTTCCTGAGCGCAACTTTTTGAAAAATGGAGACTTCCACCATTGATGAAGGTGAAAAATTCTGAAATGCCTTCGGGGTAAAAAGGAAAGATTTTCTGGTTTGAATTCTTTTGGACGATTTAGGTTCATGAACCAGGACCTTTTTTAAAAATGATATCCCCATAAAACCCTTGGGCCGATTCACCAGTATTATCGGTATCGGTCATAATTGCAACCCCATTGATCAAGGGAGGCTCTTCATTGAAGGCTTTTTTATAATCATCGAATACGTTTCTTTCTTCCTCAACCCACCCCCCCACCCTCTCCTCTCCACTCTCTACCACAATCATTTTGACAAAATCTGTATAGGCATTATCCACAATCGTTCCCTTTGGTGTTTTACTCTCCCAAATATAATTGATGGCCGCAATGGGGATGTCTCCAAAAATGAGACGGCCGGCTTTATATTTCACCTTTTTACCGAAACTCACCTTATCCGGGTCATATTCAAAGGTAATATAGATCCGGGCCGCATAATCATCGGCCTCTTTGCTGAAAACATCACTGCTTTGAATCACATTGTCTACCTTCCAGCGCCATTGAATAACAGGATATTCTTTTAGGTCGATATGTATCTTTCGGGTCAAACCGGAGGCCCCACCGTCACTCATCGCTTGAATAACGGTCACATCCCCCTCTTTGATCACTTCATACCGGGTGTGGGTCAAAATTTTTTTAAAGGTCAATGGCTCCCACCCCTCCGGGATATTTTCACCCTCCACTGCTTTGGAAAATTCCCCAACCTTCAGGACGTTTGGTCGATCAGCAAAAGATGGATCAAGAAAGAAAAGGATAACCAATAAACCAAACGCCAACCCTTTTAGGGAACTCATTTTTTGGAATCTCCTGCGTCGAAAACCTGTTTTTCCATAGGAGCTCTTTTCAGCTTCTGGTAAACTACAGGAACCAGGGCAAGGAGGCCTAACAACACAAAGGCACCAATTACCCCCTGAGAAGCAATATCCTCTAAAGCATTAATGGTCCCAAGCTGTTTTCCGGCATTGGCATAGACAAAACTCCCCGGCAGAATTCCCAATGCGGTTCCACCCACATAGGTGGGAAGTTTCATTCGGGTCAAACCCGAAGCAAGGTTAACCAGGAAAAAAGGGAAAAGCGGAATGAGCCGTAACGTTAATAAATAATTAAAGGCATTTTTGGAAAAACCCTGCTGAATGGAATCCAGTTTTGTCCCAAACTTTTTTTCCACACTATCCCGGAATAGATACCGGGCAGCAATAAAAGCCAGAGTCGCACCTGCGGTTGCCCCGATATTAACGTAGACTGTACCTAAAAACGCGCCAAATAAAAAACCTGCGGCTAAGGTGAGGATGGCGGCCCCGGGTAGAGAAAAAGCGGTTTGAACGATATAAATAAGAATATATAAACCCACCACCAAAAGGTAATGGCTCTGGGTATAGTTTTGGAGGGCTTCTTTATTTTCTTTCAGAGAGGTAAGACTGAGAAACTGGCTTAAATCAAAATAAAAAAATGAGGCAATCACAAACCCAAAAACAAAAAGGATCAACCATTTTGCAAATGAGGGTTTTTCTTTTACCGTCGTTTCCATTTTGTTCCCCTTAAAAGGTATTGTTTTTAAAAATACAAAATTTTTTTTGTTTTTTACTGGTAAAACCTAAGGAGATTGATAGTCCATAGGCAATACTTCACATTAGGAATATAAAAAAAATAGCGGGTTTATCCATGACGAGCCGGAGGAGCCATAAATTCGGGTCCAATGGACCCAGGAATGTTCTGCTCGAGGATCTGGTCTATGAGGGATAAGGCCCCCTGATTTAAAGACCAGCCCATCACTCCCTCTATTGGGTCCAGTTGTTGAGGTCTCCTTGCACCCCAAAGAACCACCGACACCCCGGGTTGATCCATTGCCCAACGGACCGAAAGTTCTAACACGCTCTTCCCATACCGGTCTTTTGAAAATTGATCCAATGCTTTGACCGCCTTTAAATAATGCCCGAATGAAGGGGGCTGGAACTTTGGATCTATTTTTCTCAAATCATCCCCCTTAAACTGGGTATTTAAATTCATCCTTCCTGTAAGAAGACCTCTGCAAAGCACACCGTAAACAAGTGTGGTGATACCCTCTTTATGGCAAAAAGGTAACACATCTTGTTCAATTCCCCGTTCGAGCAAATTATAGGGAGGTTGACTGGTATGAAGAGAAGCTGCTTTTTGAAATTGATCCATTTGATTTGGAGAATAGTTGCTGACCCCCACAGCCCGGATTTTTCCCTGTTTCAGGAGGTCCTCCATGGTCCGTGCGGTTTCATCAAAAGGAACCAATGGGTCGGGCCAATGAATTTGGTATAAATCGATGCAATCGGTTTGAAGCCTTTTTAGTGAGGCCTCAATTTCTTTGTGAATTCGTCTTTGAGTTGAATTTCTAAAAATATTGCCATTGTCCCATTCTAATCCGCATTTGGTGGCAATCAGCGCCTTCTCACGATAATTGGATTCAGACAGAGCTTTTCCAACGATCTCTTCCGACCGGCCAAAACCATAGACCGGGGCGGTATCGATTAAACTAATTCCCCGATCAATGGCAGACTGAATGGTTCGGATTGAATCCGTTTCATCGGTTCCTCCCCACAGCCATCCACCAATGGCCCATGTGCCCAAACCGATTCGTGAGGTTTGAATTTCTGTCCCAGAAAGGATCAATTTTTCCAAAAGATTACACACGAATACTTAAACTGAAATATTATAAATTTAAAACCCTTCATTTTTGACCTTGGGCTTCTTCCAACAGTTGAATAATATCGGTAAACCCCTGGGATTTAGCAATGGCTAAAACAGATGAACCTCTGGATGATTTAGCATTGGGATCCGCACCATTTTCCAACAAGGATTTTACTGTTCCGGTACGCTCTGCGGCAACAGCATGCATTAAAGCGGTTTGTCCAATACCGTCCCCCCCGTTAATCTCAGCCCCTCCTTCAATCAGTGTCATCACCGTATCGTTATGACCCGCACCGGCAGCTACCATCAAAGCGGTTAAACCGTCCCGAGTGCTCGAATTGACAAAAGAACCTTTTTCTAAAAGGGTTTTGACCGTGCGGTCATGACCGTTCATGGCCGCAAACATTAAAACCGTTCCGCCCTTATTATTATAGCCATTTACATTGGCCCCTTTTTCTACCAGAGCCTTCACCACACTATTTCTCCCCTCCATTGCCGCGTACATCAAAGCAGTCTGATTAAAATTGTCCTTTGTTTCGGGATCCATCCCGCCGGCCAAAAACAGGTTCACCGTTCCCACCTCACCCTTTTTAATACTTTCCATAAAGGCCTGAGGGGAAAAAGAGATTCCCATTCTTTTTAATTCGTTCCTTGCGGCTTTTCTCCGTTCGGAACCTGCGTCTTGGGTGCAAGAGGTTATGGAAAACAAAAGGACCCCTAGGGCTCCGAAAATTAAAAAACCATTCAATATAAAATATTTATACACAGGCCTAATGTTTTTAATTTCTCTTTTTTCCTTTATTTAACTTTCCCATTTAAATTAAACAGTTATCTAGATTTCAAAAGTGGCTATAACCGGAGCATGGTCCGATGGTTTTTCCTTTTTCCTGGGTTCCGAATCAATCTCACATTCCCTGCAGCGTTGTGCAAGATATGGTGTTGCAAAAATATGATCAATCCGTAACCCCATTTTCCTGCGAAAAGCATTCATTCGGTAATCCCACCAGGTAAAAGCATTTCCCTTTGAATGGAAATGCCGAAAAAGATCTACCAGACCCCATTTTCCAAATTCTCCCAACGCTCTTCGCTCATCGGGATGAAACAGAATTTGTCCTTCCATGGCAACGGGGTCATAAACATCAATGGCCTCAGGGGCCACATTAAAATCTCCCACCAGTACTAAGGGATTCTCTAAGGTATAAATCTTTTTGATATAACCCGACAACTTCCCAAAAAAATCCAGCTTAAATTGGAAAGCAGGGGATCCTACTTCAGACCCATTGGGAATATAGACGTTAATCACCCGTACACTCCCAACGGTTGCCCCGATAAACCTCTTTTGTAAAGGATTAGGATTTCCGTCAAAATCCATGGAAACATCTCTTAGAGAAAGTTTAGAGATGATGGCAACGCCATTGTATGCCTTCTGGCCGTTAAAGGCCACATGGAATCCCGCCTCTTCAATCGGGCTTTTTGGAAATTGTTCATCTTGAACCTTTGTTTCCTGAAGACAAAGGACATGGGGGTCCTGCTCCTTTAGCCATTGCAACACCGCCTGCAGGCGGGTCCGAATGGAATTGACATTCCAGGTTCCAATTTTTAAAAAAGCCATGGATTCTTTGATGTAATTAAAATTTTTAAGAAAAAGAAAGCACTAGGCAGTTTATAAATAGGATGCCTTTTTAAAACCAAAAATGTCAACAGGAAACCTTAAATTAAGGGAGGAAACCCGGGCAAGAAAACCATAGAAGGGGATAAATGATTCCTAATCTAGGCTTTGAGGGTGCAAACCTTTAAATAATCACCGGCCGGGAAGATTTTGAAGTTTTTGGGGACTCAATCTCCCCTTCCTTGAAGGGCCCACCTTTTTCAACATCTTTTTCCGGCATCAGGGCGGGTGATTCCTTGGGAAGAAATAACCTTGGGGGCACATTTTCTTCCTCACCTAATTCTTCAAAAATCGAAATGTGAGGGGAGGCCATTTGACCTTCAAAAATTTTAATCCGAATTTTCTTTTTTCCAAAATCCATTTGAATGGTATGGGTGGTATTCTGAGGTTCCCGTGTAGATCCAACAGCGATATTGGCTGAGGTGAGCCCTCCTTTTTTCAGGTTCTGGAAAAGGGATAACAGTGTTTTTCCCAGGGTATCCATCTGGAACCCCTCATACTCTCCCCAGCCTTTTGACACATAACTTAATTTCCCTTTCTTAAAATATAAGACACCCACAACTTTTACCCTCTCCCCGTTTTGCTCCATGAGCATTAGCCTATCTTCCTGCTCTACGAATCGATACTTCCCGGTTAGCTTTTCCACAATCTCTTTCTTTTGCATTCCCAACTCTAAATTGAAACCTCCTATCCATAAGCCCCCTTCCTCAGAAAAGGAGATCAAGGGGAAGAGAAAAACAAGAGATATTGATAGAATGAATGTCCATCTCAACATAAATATCCTCCATTTTCTAAGGGAAAAATATCGAAGGAAAACTATATCTGTATTATCGGAAAATTTTTTATAATGATAAAATTTAAAACTTTTTTTGTTAAAGTTAAACCTCAGTAAACTTTTGCAATATATGGATTATTAAAATATTTTTAATAATTTTTTTATTAAAAATTTTCAAAAGGTTTTTCGGAAGAAAATCTATAAATCCACGGAGCTGTAATAGGGGTACTTTGAGGAGGGTAACGGAATACCTGAGTTTTTGGATACGCGAATTAGGAAAGAATCCCCAAGGAGCCAATGATAGAGATTGCTATACCGGATATCAGGGTGAATTTTAAGGCCCACTCCCCCGATTCTTCCCATTTCATTTAAAAAAAGCGGCTTAATATGTGAAAAAACAGGAGAGGAGAGATGAACCTCCCCTCCTACAATGGCAACGGAACAAGAGGTAATCACCTTCGCCAATTGTAATAAGCGATTAAAGCGTGCTGGGGTGGAAAGAACATTCAGTGAAATCCGTTGAGGTTTTACATAGGTTGGGCTGCTCTGTAAAAGTTCAAGGTAGTTAATGAGGAATTTTCCTTTTCTTTTATTCTCCCCATTCTTTTCATCAATAATTAAAACTCCCTCTTCCTGACCTTTGGATAAATGCTTTTGAACTCGCTCAAGGAACAAAGAAATCACATCTGCAAATCCATCCGGGGCTGTCTTTGTAGCGGTTCCTAGTTTGGTATCCTCAATGGCTACCATGGCTTTTACCCCAAACTTATTGGTTATAGTTAATAGCTGAATAAAAAAGTTGCTCTTTTTTTCCTCGTTGAGATTGTCATTCATCCAGAGTTCTTCATTAGGGACCCATTGAAAGGGGGCACCTTTTGGAAAACCAAAACCCTCACATAGTTCTTCCATCTGACTATCCAGCCGGCTCAGGGATTCTGGGCACACTAACCCCACCTACCCCCACCAAGGGGCCCATTCCCTTTCGGGTGGGGTGGGGTGGTCTTGTCTTCCATCTTCAGCAAAAAGGAACCGCATTTTCCTCCTTCTAAAAATTCTAGTTTGGTTAAAATAAAAATAAGAAATTTGTCAATGAAAAAACAATATATAGGGTTTTATATTATGCTGTGTTTCAATATCCTTTGTGGTCCATAGGTTTTAATCTTCTCCATTAGACATTGTTTGGCTTGAATCCTATAATGGAAACCATGGCCGAGAAAAAACCCAAAAAATCAAAAACCCCTGGAACCAGAAAAAGGCGTAAAAAACCGGCGGGGCTATCCGTGGGGTTATTGCCTACGGAACTTCAAACCGCGGCCCCTCCTGCGGAGGTAAATCAACTCTTTCAAACCATTGAGATCGATGGGGGAAAGGTGTTCTCTGTTTTCCGGGAACCCTTCGGGGGAAAATGGCTACTTATGGCTGCCCTCCCCATCCACCAGGTAGAACCAACCCCATATCAAAGGAACCTTTCGGATACCCATGCCAGGAAATTGGAAACGGTTATTGGAAAGATCGGCCGCTTTCTGGATCCCATCATTGCGGTCCGAGCACAAAAAGAGGGAAAAGCAAAATACTGGACACCTAACGGCCATCACCGCTTATCCGCCATGAAAGAATTAGGAGCCAAAAGCATTACAGCCATTGTTGTTCCCGAATCCGCAACTGCGTATCAGATTCTGGCCCTAAACACCGAAAAAGCCCACAATTTGCGTGAGAGAGCATTGGAGGTCATACGGATGTATAAGGAGCTTGCTCAATTAGGAAGAGAAAGCGAGGAGTCTTACGCACTGGAATTTGAAGAACCCTCCTTGATCACGCTGGGGTTAGCCTATGAAGAACGTCCCCGTTTCAGTGGAGGGGCCTATCATCCCATACTCAAGCGGGTGGAACAATTTTTAAAGAAACCTCTGGAGGAGGCACTGGAAGTTCGACATCAAAGGGCAAAAACCCTATTGGATTTGGATGATATTGTCATTGAGAAGGTCCAGGCTTTAAAAGAAAAAGGGCTAACCAGTCCTTACCTTAAAAGTTTTGTGGTTGCCCACTGTAATCCCCTTCGGTTTAGACCCAAAGATGCCGAACCGCTCACCTTCAAGGAAACCCTGGACCGAATGAAACAAGGGGCTAACAAATTCAAAATCGATAAAATTAAAGGTGAAGACATTGCCCGATCCGGGGGTGCTCCGGAAATAGAATAAATTACAAAAATTAAACCTTTTTCCACCCTTCAAGTTACCCTTTCCCAACCTTGTCAGCCTTAAATTAAATCCTCCCTTGCCCCCATTTTTCTAAGGGGGGAATTTAGGTGGTTACCTTTCACAAATAAGGAATGTTAATTAGAGTCTGTATTTTAATGCGCATTTAGATTGAACTTGGACAGAGGGAACCGCCATGGTGCGCAGATGTCCGCCTGTTTTCGCATCTTCGAGTACGCTTCATCAACATTCGTTGACTTTTCCCCGTTTTCATGGGC
>DASWJH010000119.1 GCA_036397255.1 Nitrospiria bacterium | reverse complement strand
AACGGTTTGTAAGAAAACGCCCAGTTCCGCCATCAGTCCCTGTGGCAGTTTGGATCAACAAACCAAAACTGGCCCCTGTGAGCGATGGAAAAGTACACTAAATTCGGACGAGAGGTGTCCCAAAGTCATTGACACGTTCCGACGCCGGAGTCTAGTTTGTCTGGTTTGTTTAGTTTGGTTCGATAAACTCACCACAGGTTGTTCTGGTTGAGCGTTCGACAGAGGACTCACGCCGGAGTCTAGTTTGTCTGGTTTGTTTAGTTTTTCTGGTTCGTCTGATTTCTTTGGTTCCTCATTTTTTTTTCGCCTAACGCCTAACCCCTTACTCCTTACACATTTTCAAACTGCCTATCGCCTCAAACCTCCAACGATCTTTCCCCTTCACGCCTCACGCCTTTTTAAACCTGCCTCCAACCTAAAGCCTCCAACGGTTTTAAGTCCCTTTTACATTTCCCTTTGTTTTGGAGATGGAGGGGCGGACTTTCGGCCGTAGACATCATCAAAACGGACAATATCATCTTCACCCAGATAAGGTCCCTCCTGGACTTCAACGATATGAAGGGGCGCTTCATAAGGGTTTTCTAATCGGTGCCGCGTCTCTTTTGGAATTGAAGTGCTTTGATGGGGCCCCAATTCAAACACCTCTTCTCCACGTGTAACTTTTGCCCGCCCGGAAAGAACCACCCAATGCTCGCTTCGCTTTGAATGCTTTTGAAGGGATAACCGTTGGCCCGCGAGGACCGTAATCCGTTTAACTTTATAATTTTCTCCCTCATCCAAAACCGTATAGGTTCCCCAAGGACGGACAACCGTTTTGTGAACCTGCCGTTCAATGGAGTTTCTTTCCTGAAGTAGGTTGACGATCTTTTTTACATCTTGGGAACGGTCCCGGGGACAAACAAGTGTGGCATCTTCCGTATCCACCACCACAAGGTCTTTCAACCCTATGGTGGCAACCAACCGTTTATCCGCGAAGACTAAACTCCCTTCACTGTCAATATCCACCACATTCCCCCGGGTTACATTTCCTTTGAGATCTTTTTCCGAAACCTCATGATAGGCTTCCCAACTCCCTAAGTCACTCCAACCGATTTGTGCCTTCAGCATAGCCACCCGGTCTGATTTTTCCATCACACCATAGTCAATTGAAATGGATGGTAGGGTTTTGTAAAGGTCTTTAAGGCTTTTGCTTTCCTGCCCGGTTCCCAAATGAGGTTCGAGATTTTTAAATCCATTGAAAATATCGGGAAGATATTTCTGGAATTCCTCAAGAATGGTTTGGGTTTTCCAAACAAAAATTCCGCTATTCCAAAAGTAGTTTCCCGATTGAAGGTATTCTTCCGCAACGATTTTGGTTGGTTTTTCTACAAATCGGGAAACCTTATACAGAGCATGATGGCCCTCTTGAATGATCTCCCCGGATTGAATATATCCATAACCTGTTTCCGGTCGGTTTGGAGGAATTCCCAATGTGATCAGAACCCCCCTTTCCGTTAACCGGGCCCCCTGCTCAATAATTTCTAAAAACCCTTTTTCATCTTTAATTAAATGGTCCGCGGGAAGAACAACCATGACGCTGGAGGGATCTATTTTTTTAAGATAAAGAGCGGCAAAGGCGATTGCGGCAGCGGTATTTTTCCCTTCCGGTTCCACCAGGATATTACTCATGGGAATGGGAGGATGGACATCCCTTCGCGCCGGAGAGTGGGTCAGCTCCTTCACCTGCTGACGAACCTCGTCTTCATGTCGAATACTCGTAACCACAAATGTATTTTCGGTAGAGACAGAGCCCCCTATTAAACGAAGCGTCCCCTGAAGAAGGCTTTCCTCACCCTTGAAACGAAGAAGCTGTTTTGGCCAAGCCTCCCGGCTTAAGGGCCAAAACCGTGTTCCGGTTCCTCCTGCTAATATGACTGCGTAAATGTTTTGGTTTGGTTCGATAAACTCACCACAGGTTGTTCTGGTTGAGCGTTCGACAGAGGACTCACGCCGGAGTCTAGTTTGTCTGGTTCGTTTGGTTTCTTTGGTCTCTCATTTTTTTTTGCCTCACACCTAAACCCTTACCCCTTACACATTTTCAACCTGGCCTAACACCTCCAACCTCCTGGATTCCCGATTAAATCATTCGGGAATGACGGAGGGGTAGCGGGAATGACGGCGAGGGGAGGGAATAGGTGGGGGCCCCCTAGCCCCTTACTCTTCACTCTTTACCCATCACCCCTGACCCTTCACCCCTCACCTGCCTCTCAGCTTGCCGGACCCTACGGATGTACTCTATAAAAAACGCGAAAAAAATTCCAATAAAAAGTGCCAAAACACCGGCAATTAAAACATTGACTCGAAGGCTTGGTTTAAATTTCCTTTCCGGGGGTACCGCGGGATCGATGGTTTGGAAATTAATACTTAAAGAATGGTCATTGAGAAACTTCGCCAAAGCCGAAACCATGGCATTGGCAATATTGGCGGCGATCATCGGGTCTTCATCCAAAACCGATAGAGAAACCCCCCCATGTCGATCGCTTTTGGCGCTTATATTATTTTGAAACTTTTTGATGGTATCCTCAAGAAACGGTTTTTTTTTATCAGGTCTCCAATTGTTTTTTTCAGGATCCCAGGCCTTTTGATGATAGTGGGGTTGAAGTTTAAATTCCTGAATGATCTTTTCTGCCATGGTTCTGCTATTGAGTATAATCAGAACCTGATCGGCTGGGGTATTGATTCCGGCCACTCCCCCTAAGGCACTGGCAAATGGGATCGCTGAAAGAGCGGCACCCAACCCCCCAGATCCTTCGTTTCCCAAAGGCAGTATGGTGGTAGTCGATTTATATATTTTGGGCATTTGATAGGTTACAAACCCGCTGGTCCCTGTGGCAACAATCCCTAAAATGATGATTAACCATTTCCACCGGTAAAGGACCCTCCAGTAATCTAATAAAGAAACCTCTTCTTCATACCCGATATCATTAAATCTCCTCCCGCCTTCTGTTTCAAGGAAAGATGATTTCGAAGGGTCTTCTTGTGTATCCTGTGTCCTCATCTTTTCTTATAATATTGAAGCGATGGCGGCCACCGTTAAAGCAAACTGGCCCACAATCGTTGCAATATCTCTCCATAGTTGAATGGGGCGGTATTTCACCTCCAATTTAGCCGGAACAATCACCGCATCCCCCGGTTCCAGATGGACCAGGTGGCCCAGGGAGGTGGCAGAACCATCGGACCGGAGAACATAAACCCCTTTCTGCTCCGCATCTTCCGTATACCCCCCCGCTTTATTGATATAAAAGTTAACACGCCTTTTCTCTTCAAACAGAAATGAGGTTGGATTTCGAACCGCGCCCAAAATCGCCACCGAAGAGGGCTGAGCCGGGACATAAAGACTATCCTGGTCTTCCAGTTCAAAATCGTTGGGAGAATTCCTGAAATCATCTAAAGAAGACAAATGAATCACCACCCGGCCTAGTTTTACTTGGGAAGCCAGTAGATCCAGCGATTCTTTCCTTTGGGCAAGCTGAAAGGTCTCTGATTGAATTTCTTCTTTATCCAGACCCGACGCGGCTACCGCCGCGGCTTCCGTAGCAAGCCTTTGTTTCTGCTTTGCCAAGAACCGATCCAGATGTTCTTTTTCAAGTTCCTTGACGGTTTGGCGTGTGAAAACAGCTCCGGGAAGATAGGCTTTTTCGGTAAACCCGCCTGCCCTTTCCAAAACGTCGCTCAGCCGTTCTCCTTTTCTAAAAGCATAGACACCAGGGAAGAGGACCTCACCTGAAAGGCTAATGGTCTTGTTCACGAACCATTCAGGGATTTCCCGGATAAAAAGATGGTCATCCGGTTGAAGACTAATATTTTGGCCGGGTCTGTCCTCAAGGGCGCTTTGCAGGTGAACCGGGATCCTTTTCTGCTCGGTTTGATTTCCTAATCTAACCGTCCGGACAAGCTCTGCCTGCTCCATGAAGGCATTTCGGGTCACATTACCTGCTTTAAACAATAAATCCTTGAGGGTCATGTTTTCCATCAACGGATACTTGCCGGGCCGTTGAACATTTCCCGTAATCCTTACAACAGGAGATTCTTCCATTAGAACTTTTTGGAAAATAACCACCCGGTCCCTGGATTGCAAAACAAGGTTTTCTGCCTTATCCCCTTCCAACATTCTTCCAACATCAAAAGAAAGTGTTTCAGGGTGGAGGTCCGGGGGAACCAGGCGGATAATTTCTGCGTGTGGTAAATAAGGTTCCGGTAAAAGGTCTTCAAATGAGGCAACCAGATCATTTACCCTCATTCCCTCTTTTAATTCATAGGTCCCTGGGCGAGTGACATAACCTTCAAGGTAAACCACATTCTCACGAGTATCCAAAATCGAAGAAACTTTAATGAGGTCCATATTCAATACAGGAATTTGAAATTCAGCGGACCTCTTTTTTTCCAAGCCCTCTTTTGAAAGATCAAAATCCGCCACTACCCTTTTTTCATTGGAAACGATCCGCTCCACCTGAACGCGGCTTAAGTAGCCCGTAGGCATCACCCCTCCGGCCAATTTAAAAACGCTTTCCAGTGTTTCCGGTCCCTTCAACTCATAGATGGCCGGGCGCTTCACGTTTCCCGCAAGGCCAACCACCGGACCAATGAGGGGGATAAAAATCGTATCGCCGGTCTGTAGATTTTGATCCTGCTCCCGGTTCCCCTGAAGCAGAAAATCATACAGATCCAGATGGGCAATGACCTTCCCTTCCCGAATCAAACGGATATCTCTTAAAGTCCCGTTTTTTGAAGGACCCCCGGCGGCAAAGAGGGCGTTATAGACCGTAGAGAGGGAACTTAGAATGTAACTCCCAGGGTTTTGAATCTCTCCCACCACATAAACCCGGATGGTTCGAAGATTACTCAAAGAAACATTTAGGTTAAAATCACGATAATATTTCGATAGATTCTGCTGTAAATTTTCCTTTAAGGAACCAAACCTCAATCCCGCCACGGATACCACACCGACCTTGGGGAGAATCACCGTCCCTTCCCGGCTGACTTTTAATTTGTAAATCCCCTCCACCATTCCCCACAGCGTCAATGTCACCTCATCTCCGGGACCGATCACATAATCCGGACCGACGGGCACATCGGAAACCGGGGCAAAAGTGGAAACGGTTTCGCGGAAAATGTCATAACCGAACTGATTGAGCTGAAGAGAAACCTCGGGCGTTAAACGGCTGGTGAGAAGTTTTTCGATGGGGGATGTTTGAATGGGTTCCCGTGAGGGGGTTGCCTTCTCGGAATCTTTTTTAAGGGGTACAACACCTTCACCCACCGCCCCCTGTAATTCTCTTCCTTCTAAAATCCTTCTGGCTTCCTGGGCCTTTTGCGGATCCACCTGCTCCAAAAGCAAAAGCTGCTGTTGCAACTCATCCATGGAGGGAGCGGCACCATAAGCGTTTCCTCCAAAGACCAAAAACCCTAAAAAAGAAATCAGAAAAAGAATGAAACTCCCCCCTCTCTTAATCCCTGCCTCGCCGGCAGGCTGGCCTCCCCCATCGATGGGGGGAGGGAAGGTGGGGGGTGGAAATGTTTTGGGAGATTGCAGGTTAAAAAGAAAACTCCGTGCGACTGATAAAGGTGTGGTTTTTTGCTTTTTCCCCATTGATCCCATTGTAATTTTGGATTGCCTCATATTCATAGGTTAGAATCCATACCGGTTTTAACCAGCCAAACCGGCTTTTTATTTCAAATATAAATTCCCGTTTTCTTTCTTTAACGGGAGAAGAGAGGAAATGCCGCTCCTGATCGAATGAAAACAAAATTGATAAATCTTCAACCAGTTCCTTTGAGAGCTGAAAAAAAATAGAATCCGAATCAATTCCCATCGGGTGCCCCAAGATAACGCCTTTATGGGTATACCCTGATGTATATGTAGAGTGGACATACCACACATTTGGAGTCCCTGGAACATGGTTGTTTGCATATTCCGTCCTGAAATCAAAAGCGGGTTGATTAAACAACCCCGTCAGATAAATACCTGCCAAAAACCCGATGTCTGCGGGAAAAAAACCCGCTTCATCCTCACCGCCGATCTCCCCATAAATATTCCCCCCTTGAATTAATGGAAGGGTTGGTAAATTTATTTTGACATCAACCGAGCCAAGTTCGTTAACCTCAAAATCACCAGCTTTATTGGGTTTTGAAAAATAGAGTTCTAAAAACTCGGTAAAAGATAGGCCGGGGCGTCCTTTTCCCTCCCACATGGTCATCCGGTTTAACCCGATTTCCAAAAAGGAAGAAGGGCTGTAACCAATCCGAAGGCCTAACAATAATGGGTGGGAAATATCCCTATCTTCTTCCAGCCGTGCCAGAAAACCGGTTAACTGCCAAAATCCCAACGGCTCCAAAAAACCGGGAAGTTGGAAGGCTTCTCGACTTCCGGCCCGGATCAAATTCATCGGGGGGGCATTATTAGAAAGGAGCAAGGCACCATTGTAGCCGGGTCCCCACCATAGACTTTCCCGGCCAACCCCTATTTCAAAATTTTTAAACCCGAATTTAAGAAGGCCCTCTTCAATTTCAAGAACCGACCCATCCCGGTTGGTGGTCACTTTCGGAACCACAAACCAGGATATCTGTTTTCCTAAAACCCCCCAGCTTCGGATTTTAATCTGCTGATTAAAACCATCACTGAAATAATCACCCTGGTGGTTTTCGCGAAGCCGGAGCCTATCTTTGGAAAAAGAAGCATACCCAATTTCAATACTGAGAGGATCCGCAAGATGAAAAGAAAAAAAACGCCGAGGAGCGGTTCCTTCTAAATCATCCACCTCTTCTTGAAACTCATTTAAAAGCTTTAGAAGCTCTTCTTGAACGCCGGGCTTAAAAACCGCTTCCGGGAAATCTTCCTGATTGATGCTTGCCAAAAGGTCAACCAGTGGATGGGCTACCGAATACCGGTTGAGCGGTTTGGCATCTAATAGAAGCGGCCTGAAAAGACCCCGGCTTTTTAAACGTTCAATGCCCTCGTAAGCTTCATGATCAATGGGTAAACTGGGGCTCTCATTGGCCCATATTTCCGCAGCACTCAAAAAAAGAATGATTAAAAACCCTATCCATCGAATGACCACAAGTTTTCCAGTTGAAGACCAGGACCCTAGTTTAGGGTTCCAAAATTAATTTCCATTACTCCCTGGATTCCCGATTAAACATTTCGGGAATGACGGAAATGGAGTTTCAAATTACAAAATCTCCCCTAACCCCTCTTTTCCAAAGAGGGGAATTTTTTTGAAACTTTTCCCCTTTAGAAAAAGGGAACCCTCCGTTTCTCTCCCACTTTAGAAAAAGGTGCCCTCCACCTCTCTCCCACTTTAGAAATGGGTGCCCTCCGTTTCTCTCCCCCTTTAGCAAAGGGGGATGAAGGGGGATTTAAGATTACAGAATCTCCCCTAACCCCTCTTTTCCAAAGAGGGGAAACAGCATTTCCCTCATTATTGAAAAAGTATTATTATTCATCCTAACTCGTCACTCCCGGTTCCCTCCGTCATTCCCGCGCAAGCGGGAATCCAGAAATGCAACGGAAAGGGAGTTTTATATTATAAAATCTCCCCTAACCCCTCTTTTACAAAGAGGGGAATTTTTTAGAAACTTTTCCCCTTAGAAAAAGGGAACCCTCCACCTCTCTCCCCCTTTAGCAAAGGGGGATGAAGGGGGATTTGATATTTTAAAATCTCCCCTAACCCCTCTTTTCCAAAGAGGGGAAACAGCATTTCCCTCATTATTGAAAAAGTATTATTATTCATCCTAACTCGTCATTCCCGGTTCCCTCCGTCATTCCCGCGCAAGCGGAAATCCAGAAATGCAACGGAAAGGGAGTTTTATATTATAAAATCTCCCCTAACCCCTCTTTTCCAAAGAGGGGAATTTTCTTAATTCCTGCTAATTAAATACGGCCACCTTAAGGGTGACCACATGATTGATATAATCAAACTGGTTAGAAAACCAGTTAGAGTCTGTATTTGAAAAGGAATAATCAATCCCCGCCACCAACCATGGAAATGGGGTGTAGTCAAAACCTGTTTGAATCCGGTAGGTGTTATCTTTTCTTTTACGCCCCGGGGTCAATGGCGCTTCTCTATAATAACTTTCACGTCCACCCGAAAAAGATACACTCCCCTCTAAAACAGAAAGTATGGGATGAGATACGTCCAGCGCACCTCCTGTGGTAATGTAAAAATCCTGCCCGTCGAGATCCGGCTCTTTAACTTCCCGGCCACCTCTTATACTGATTTTGGTTTTCGTTGGGAGAACATACTCCAGGAAAATAGAAAAGATAGCGGTGTCAAACTCATCTTTTGCTGAATCCTCAAAAGATTTTAGGGCATACCCTGCTGTAACCTTCCCGTGAGAATTTTTGGAAGGGGTCCAGGTCAAACCGGGCGAGACCCGATGGGTACCATTATTTAAATTGCCGGTACTGGATTGGGACTGTTCATTATAGATGGCCTTTGTATAGGAGTATTCAAGCAGAGCAGAAGTCTTTGAAATGATATCCACCGTTGCCCCACCGGAAAAAACAAGATCCGATCGATCTCTAAAATCATTCCGCCCGCCGCCGGAAAAATCCAACAAAAAATGGCCAAAGCCCCCTTGGATGGAAACCCCTTGGAGAGGGGTAAACCCCACCTCCACATCAGCCCGGTTGGAGAAATAAAAATCGATCTCCCTTAGGGGGGTAACCTCCCTGCCGTCATGTCCATCCAAGAAATGGTCTTTCACTGTAATATTCAACTGAGGGGTTAGGTTTCCTTGATATTCACCAGTCACTTCATTGTCATCAAAGTTCTCACTGTCAAAATTGGTGTAATAGGAAAAATCTCCTCGATACTCCAATAAAACATGATGGTTGGGGTCAGGGAGAAGAATCTGAAGGCCGGGAGTGATGAGGGTAAAGAAATCACTTTCTTTTTCACAGGCTTCGCAGCGGAAGACGTTATCCTCAAACCCCTCAGAAATCTGAAGGTAGGGGTGAATCTCAAAGGGACCCAATTTGAGTTCTGCGGCTTTGCTAATTTGAAAACTGAATAATAAGAAAACCGGAAAAAATATTATGGCAAACTGTTTTTTGCTGGGAAACCACCGAGCCTTCTTCATTCATTCCTCCCTCAATTTTTTTACCAAACACCTCCTTTCAAAAATCCTTTTAACCTGTTTACTTCATAACAAACTCCTCTCTACCCAACACCTGGTTCTTAATTTCAATAATATAAATAATGTCATTCCGGCTTTACCGCGGCAGCCAGTGTTTTTTGACTTCTGGATTCCCGCTTGCGCGGGAATGACGAAGGGGGAGCGGGAATGACGGCATCAATTTTTTAAATGTTTTTCCAAGATGCAACACTCGTTTTATAGCCCAAAAAACCTTAATAAAGATCCCCGCAGCAAAACTGCCGTGTATTCAGAGGAAAAACTAAATCCTCAAATCCCCCTTATTCCCCCTTTGCTAAAGGGGGAGAGAAACGGAGGCCCCCATTTTCTTAAGTGGGAGAGAAGTGGAGGGTTCCCTTTTTCTAAGGGGAAAATTCCTAAAAAACTCCCCTCTTTGGAAAAGAGGGGTTAGGGGAGATTTTATAATATAAAACTCCCTTTCCGTTGCATTTCTGGATTCCCGCTTGCGCGGGAATGACGAAGGGGGAGCGGGAATAACGGCAAATAGATTCGTGTTCGTCTGGTTGATTTCGTTTGGTTCGATAAACTCACCACAGGTTGTTCTGGTTGAGCGTTCGACAGAGGACTCACGCCGGAGTCTAGTTTGTCTAGTTGTTCTGGTTTATCTGGTTTTTCTCGTGCCTCAGGCCTCTAACCTCCAACGGTCTTTCCCCCTTAACCCCCACTCTTTACCCATAACCCATTCCTCATTACCCGGTTTTTTTTGTTCTACCCTCCCCGCATTCCCTCCAACACTTTTTTCCTCCTACCTTACCCCGCTACCAATGGGTGCCCTTTTATCCCGAAGAATACTAATCGGAGGCTTCACCGATCTTAGGGATTCAGGTTTTTCTTTCCTGATTTGGGAGGGATCTGCACCGGCCTGCCCAAACGCTTTTTCAACCGTCTCAGGGCTAACCCCTGCTTCATCCGCTGCGGTAAAAATAATGGCGATTGGAACCCCTCCCTGATAGCCTGCCTGTAAAACCAAGTTGGGTTCCAGATGACATTCCTTGATGGCATCCCGGAGCATTGTTTTCATGGTGGCATTAAAAAGAGTTTTTTCCTGCTTTTGGTTGGCGGTGATAATGCTGAGGATTCCCTGTTTTAGGGATGAGCCTTTGTCCATTTCATACTGGATCATTGCACAGGTCGGCATCTCAACCTCTAACGCAAAGGAAGGACTCGGATCCCCAAAGACCGGCAACATCACAAGAGACACGATATAAAGGAAAAACCTGGCCCCTTGACTCATGGCCACCCGAATTTTTGAATGAACATCATTATTGTGAGGGTGTAAAATCTTTAAATAAAACGTGTGGTGACGCCACGGTATCAAAAGGGAAGGGGGCTGTCAATGACCTAAGCCGTCTTCCCATGTTTTTATCCGGAAAAACCTCAATCCTCTTCTTCTCTTAGTTTGGCCAGAATGGAATAATCCTCAAGGGTCGTGGTATCTCCCACCGTCTCCTTCCCTGCGGCAATATCCCGAAGGAGCCGCCGCATAATCTTCCCGCTTCGCGTCTTGGGAAGGTTTTCTGTAAAACGGATTTCATCGGGCCGGGCCAGGGCACCAATCTCTTTGGTCACATGCTCCCTCAATTCTTTCTTTAATTCCTCCGATGGTTGGTGGCCTACATCTAAGGAGACAAAGGCAACAATTCCAGTTCCTTTCATTTCATCGGGCCGGCCCACCACCGCTGATTCTGCCACATGGGGGTGACTCACCAAAGCAGATTCAATTTCCATGGTCCCCAGGCGGTGTCCTGAAACATTGATGACATCATCCACTCTGCCCATTACCCAAAAATAGCCATCTTTATCTTTGCGGGCGCCGTCCCCTGTAAAGTAGACCCCCGGGATGGGATCCCAATAGGTTTTTTTGTACCGCTCCGGGTCTCCGTAAACCGTTCGGAGCATAGAGGGCCATGGCCTTTTAATGACCAAATAACCACCGTGGTTTACCCCCACGGGTTTTCCCTCCTTATCCACCACGTCCACCGAAATGCCCGGAAAAGGTTTGGTAGCGGACCCCGGTTTCGTCGGTGTGGCCCCGGGAAGCGGGGTAATCAAAATGGAGCCCGTTTCCGTTTGCCACCAGGTATCCACGATGGGGCATGTTGCTTTACCGATTACCCGGTGGTACCACATCCAGGCTTCGGGGTTGATCGGTTCACCCACGGTACCCAACAAACGAAGACTGCTTAAATCATAACGGTTGGGCCAATGATCACCGTATTTAATTAAAGCACGAACGGCGGTTGGCGCCGTATAGAAGACACTCACCTTATATTTTTCAACAATTTCCCAAAAACGGCCCGGATTGGGGTGGGTGGGAGCACCTTCATACATGATGCTTGTGGTTCCGTTGGCTAAAATTCCATACACAATATAGCTATGTCCCGTAACCCAGCCAATATCCGCGGTACACCAATAGGTGTCCTCTTCCTTGAGATCAAAAACCCATTTACTGGTGAGATAGGCCCCCAACAGATACCCTCCAGTGGAATGAACCACTCCCTTAGGTTTTCCCGTTGTTCCGCTGGTATAAAGGATAAATAGGGGGTGTTCTGCATCCAAAGCCTCCGGGGGACATACCGCAGAAGCATCCTGCATCATCTCATGCCACCAATGATCTCTTTGGGGATCCATCTGAACCGGACTTCCTGTCCTACGGCAGACCACGACCTTTTCAACCCCCGGTGCATCTTTAAGTGCCATATCCACATTTTCTTTTAATGGGACCACCGCCCCCTTTCGGTATCCCCCGTCCGCGGTCACCACAACCTTTGCTTTTGCATCGTTAATCCGGTCCTTTAATGCCTCGGCGCTAAACCCTCCAAAGACGACGCTGTGGGGGGCCCCGATCCGGGAACAGGCCAGCATGGCAATGGGAAGCTCCGGAATCATGGGCATATAAAGCGCCACCCGGTCACCTTTTCGAACGCCTAATTTCTTGAGAACATTGGAGAAACGGCATACCTCCCGGTGAAGATCCTGGAAGGTCAGCATCCGGTGATCCCCAGGTTCACCCTCCCAAATAATGGCCGCTTTATTTTTCCGCCATCCCTTTAAATGTCTGTCGATGCAGTTAAAGGAGACATTAATCCTGCCTCCGACGAACCATTTTGCAAAGGGGAATTTCCACTCCAATACCTTTTTCCAGGTTTTAAACCAATCCAATTCTTTTGCCATTTTCGCCCAAAAAGCCTTCGGGTCCTTTTCCGCCTTTTTGGCCATCCGTTCATATTGGCGAAGGCTTTTTACGTGGGCTTGATTACTAAAAATGGGTTTGGGTTTGAAAACCCGGCGTTCCTTTAAAACGGAAGTAATATCTTCTTCAGAAGCCATGAGAATTCCTCTTGCGGGTTATTGATGATTAGGCCATCGCCCCAGGAAAACAACGATGGTAAATAGAATAGAATGGCCTGATTTTAGGGAAACGAAAATAGGTTGTCAATAGGGGTAAATAGGAGAAAAAAAAGGGCTTGATTAATTTTGACTATTGCCGGACCCTGGTGATTTTAAGCCAAGGAAAACCCGCTGGTCATGGTTGGTTTGCACAAGGACGTTCCCGGGGGCGGGATTTCCAACCTACATGGGGTATGTCATCCCCATTATCGGCCATCTTTATCAGGATTGAGTTTAATTAAGCCCTTTCGAAGGGCGTGAAAAGCGGCTTGGGTCCGGTCATAAACATGAAGCTTATGAAATATATTTCGTACATGGTTTTTAATGGTTTTCTCGCTGAGGTTTAAATCGGAGGCGATCTCTTTATTGGTTTTTCCCTCAGCCACCTGCTGAAGGATCCCGATTTCCCGGGCCGTTAAATCATCCTTGGCTTTAGCCGTCCGTTTCCCTTTTTCTCCCGAGAGTTGTGAGAATTCTGCCAGAATCTTTGTGGCAATAGCCGGGTGGATTAAGGATTCCCCTTGGGAAATGGCACGGATGGCTTTCACAATCTGCGCGGAGTCTGAGTCTTTCAGCAGGTATCCCGTTGCGCCTGCTTTGACCACATCAAAAATAAACTCTTCTTCTTCATGCATTGTCAAAACCACCACACCAATATCTGGATGTTCGGTCCGGATAATACGGGTGGCTTCTATACCGTCCATCACGGGCATACTGATATCCATCAGAACCACATTCGGTTTCAACTCTCTGGCCTTTTCCACGGCCTCTTGACCGTTTCGGACCTCCCCCACCACTTGAACGTCCTCTTTGGTCCGAAGAACAGCGCTTAAACCTTCACGCACTACCTGGTGATCATCGGCGATAAGAACCTTAATTTTCTTCAAAGAGCTTAGACCTCCTATCATCCAACGGAATCTGAACCAAAATGCGGGTCCCTTCACCCAAGGAACTCTCAACTTGGGAGGTTCCCCCTAAAAGCTTTGCCCGCTCCGTAATCCCTTTTAATCCAAAGGAATTCCATTTCTCCGGATCCTCCGCTACCCGATGGGGGTCAAACCCAACACCATCATCGGAAATAGCAACGCGAAGTACTTTCCGGTCCACTTTAAGGCTGATTTTCACCTGTTTTGCTTTTGAATGTTTTTGAATGTTAGACAGTGCCTCTTGAATGATACGAAAAATAACAATTTTTGATTTGGGAAAAATCTTCTTTTCACTTCCGAGCGTTTGAAGAGAGGTTTTTATTTTATATTGGTGCTCATAGGATCGAAGGTAATTTTTCAATGCAGGAAGCAATTCCATGTGGTCAAAGGATAAGGGCTTTAAATTAAAAATGACCTGCCGTGCTTCCTGAATGGCCCCTCTTAAGTGCCTTCGTCCCTCTTCCAGCTGTTTCTTGCTTTGGGTCGGATCCGTTTCCAAAAGCTCCTGGCAATGGTCCATCTTAAAGGTTAATCCCACCAAAGTCTGAACCAACCCATCATGAATTTCCCAGGCAATCTGGGCCCGCTCCTCCAACACGGCAAGGCTCACCTCTTTCACATAGAGCCGATAGAGTGCTTGATATTCGGAAAGATGCCGCTCAATGGCTTCTTTACTGCGAATTCTTTCTTCAATCAGTTGCCACATGAATTTGGCGCTTGGACCCCCTATCACGGCAACCCCCGGACGCCTTAATTCCAATAAAACCCGTTCCACCTCAAGGTCTCCGGTTACATCAATTAATAAATCAACACGTTTGGACTTTAATAGCTTCCGGTAATCGGAAGTGATGGGAATTTTCAGTTGGCGGGCAAGTTTTAACCCGGGGGCCTTTGAATTGACCTCCGCAATACCGATAATCTTTACCAAAGGGTCATTACGGAAGATTTCAATTAAGGAGGTTCCCCCTTGCCCCGCCCCCAATATGATTACATTGGTTACAACACCCATATCAATGATCCCTCAAAGGGAAAAGATCCACGCATATTTTTTTCTAGATGGGTGTTGAAAAAGTATAAATCTTCATCTTCTCTCCCCTTAAGAAAATGGGGGCCTCCGTTTCTTTCCCACTTTAGAAAAAGGTGCCCTCCATTTCTCTCCTACTTTAGAAAAGGGGGGCCTCCACCTCTCTCCCCCTTTAGCAAAGGGGGATGAAGGGGGATTTAAGATTACAAAATCTCCCCTGACCCCTCTTTTCCAAAGAGGGGAAATAGCATTTCCCTCATTATTGAAAAAGTATTATTATTCATCCTAACTCGTCATTCCCG
>DASWJH010000118.1 GCA_036397255.1 Nitrospiria bacterium | reverse complement strand
TAGCTATGAGAATGCCCTGACTCATTTGGAAAAGGCCTTGGTTAAATTTCCGAGGGAGCCCGCTCTTTTATGGTACAAAGGACTTGCTTTGGTACATCTTCAACGATTTTCAGAAGCCGATGAAAGTTGGACAACCGCTTTTCAGAATTTGGCACCGGGAACCGAAGACTCCAAAATGGTCAAACAGGCCCTCCAAAGCCTTCGCGAGGGTCGTGCTCCCAGTTTTTAAATTTTTTCTCCGAAATTAAAAAATTTCCTTAAGGTAGGTTCTTTTTTGAATTTCTTTCTCTCCGGGGGGCCAATTTAATTCTTTTTCCATGATATTGAGGGTGGTTTCAATAAGGGATTCATCTCTCCTCAAAGGCCCAAAAGCCAGGGTGGTCCGTCTGCGAAAAATATCGGAGAGGGTTCGCGCGAATTCCCTTTTAATCGCAAAAATAATTTCTGCCTGGATATGGGGGAGAGAAGGATGTAGAGACTCTCCAAGTTCTTTATTTTCAGCGACCAATTGGATAATCTCTGTATAACGACTTCCATAAGTGTTGATCAGGTGGGTTACCTGCCGATCATTCAGGTAGTGAGGACGGTTAGGATCATTCATCCTTTCCTTGATAAAGATTTGAAGATTATTAATGTCTCCACCCCATAAAGGTTGAGAGAGGGTTTGACATCCCTTTGCTTTAACCTCCGGAAGTTTCTTCAATACCCGATTGACAACGTTTTCGGAAACCTTTCTGTACGTTGTGAATTTTCCACCGGTAATGGAAATGAGGCCCGTTGGGCTTTCAAAGATTTTTGTTTCCCGGGAAACCGAAGAAGGTTTTCCATTAGAGGTTTTGGCCAATGGGCGAACCCCGGAGAAGGTTGAAATCACCTGGTCTTTGTGAAAAACGTTTGCGGGAAAAAAGCGGCTGGTCTCTTTCAGCAGGTATTCAAGATCCTCTTGGGGACATTGGACTTTTTCGGGGTCTTCTTCATAGTCAATGTCTGTGGTTCCCACCAAACTCATTTCTTCCCATGGAATGATAAAAAAAATCCGGTGATCTTTTTTGCTTCGGACCACCACTGCCTGATTTTGGGTGAGTGAAGGAAGAAGAAGGTGTGAGCCTCGAGTACGCCGGAGCTTTCGAGGTTCATGAAGAGAGTCCATGCCGCAAATATGATCTACCCACGGTCCTGAAGCGTTAACCACCACCTTTCCGTAGACCCGTTCCTCTTCTCCATTGAAGCGATCTTTAACCTTTACACCCTGAATCGTTCCCTTTTCGCTTTTTATAATTCCGGTGACCTGGGTATAGTTTCTGACCACTGCCCCGGAGGCTTTTGCGTCAAGGAGGTTTTCCAGACAGAGCCGTGCATCATTCATGAGGCAATCGTAGTAAACGGCCGCACCTAAAAGACCTTGGGGTTGTAAATTTGGAATGTTATGAAGGGTTTCCTCGCGGGTGAGCATCCGGTGGGGATGTGTATTTCGGAAAAGAGCCAATAGGTCATATATTAACATTCCCATTTTCATCATTCCCCTTCCCATAGTTTCCCCCTTATAAATGGGGAAAACAAATGGGATGGGCCGAATCAAATGAGGGGCTAACCGTTGCAGGAAAAAACGTTCACGGCTGGCTTCAAACACCAAAGGAAGGTTCCCCTGCTCCAAATATCGAATGCCTCCATGGATAAGCTTTGAGGTTCGACTGCTGGTTCCGGACGCAAAATCATTCTGCTCGAAAAGAGCAACTTTTAAACCTCTTAAAACCGCGTCACGGGCAATTCCTGCTCCAATAATTCCTCCACCGATAATTAACAAATCAAAATAAACTGGAGCCAGTTGTTTTGTGTTAGGGTTTTTCGATAGCAAATTGAACCCAAGCCTTTTATTATGAGACGAGTTTATCACAAAAAAAGGTATTGTAAATTAACCCCTAATGTGTGGAAAATTTTCATTGACAAAAGTTGAGAAAAAATTTAAGGTTTCGTGAGGTATGAAAAGTTAAACCCAAGTATAAATAATTGAAATTTATAGCCTTTATGGTTGAAAATTTTAGAAATAAAAAGTGGGAAGTTTTAATAAGCATAATCATTTGGATTATTGTAAGCGGATGCGGCTCCGATGAAACAAAGTCTACCTCTTCCCTGGGGTTGTCCTCAGGTTCTGGTTCAATTCTTTCGGTAACGAGTGGAACTGATGTGGCTCGTGGAATTGCCGTTGATAGCTCTGCTTTATATATTGCCGGAAATGACCAATCCACTGGACATTCCCAATGGCGGATTGAAAAAAGAAATTTAAGCGATGGAAGTTTAATCAATTCTTTTGGTAAAGAGGGTGTAGTTAATAGTGATCCTAGCACTGGGTTTGATGAGCCATTTGGAATAGCTGTTGATTCCACCAGCATATATGTTGTTGGGTATGATATTTTTCCCGGGGACAGGCAATGGCGAATTGAAAAAAGAGATATTTCTTCGGGGGATTTGGTCTTGGGATTTGGTATAAATGGAGTAGTGACCAATAATTTTAGCCAGGGGGATGATGTCGCCTTTGCCGTGGCGGTGGATGGTACTGGGGTTTATATTGTTGGGTTTGATTTATTACCGGGAGATAAGGAATGGAGACTGGAAAAAAGGAACCCCACTGATGGAAGCCTGATATGGACTAAAGTGGGAGACCAAAGCAGTGGAAATGGGACCAGCGATTTAGCCCAGAGTATTGTTTTAGATACCACGGGTGCATATATCGTCGGGCATGATTCAAGCTCTGGTCCAAGCAATCAGCAATGGCGGATTGAAAAAAGGAATTTAGTGGATGGAAGTTTGATTTGGGTTCAAACCAATAATCCAAGCCCAGGAGTAAACCGTGCGGTAACGGTAGCATCGGATGGAACGGATATTTACATAGGGGGTCTTGTTAGTTTGCCTGGACAACAACAATGGAGAATGGAAAAGAGAAATTCTTCCGGGGGTGTAGTATGGGAGCAGAGCAATCATCCAAGTAATGGGATCAATGAAATCCGTAGCATCGCAGTAGGTGGAAATGGTTTATATATAGCTGGGTTTGATCAATCCCCAGGTAACAGCCAATGGCGATTGGAGAAAAGAGCCTTAATGGATGGGACCATTATCTGGGAGCAAACCACTAACCCTGGAAATGTTGGGGACAAAGCATATGGGGCTGCGGTTGATAGTACCGGTGTTTATGTTGTGGGGTTCGATTCTTCAAGGGAAACAGATACTCAGTGGCGGATTGAAAAGAGAAATCTCACCGATGGAAGCCTCATTTGGGTTCAAACCGTAAACCCTGCCATAGGATCTTAAAAATTCAATAAAAGTGGACCTTTTCTTTAGAACGAGCGGTTTTTCTATCTACCTGTTTTTCTCAATTCTATAATCCAGACTTCAGGGGGGCATCCTAAACGAAGAGGAAGGATGGAGGATCCGACTCCCCGGTGGGTTAAGCCCGCCATTCCGTTATGTTTCCAAATGCCATCTATATATCGACGTGGGGTGGGGGTATTTTTGATAAGGGCTCCGATTCCCGGTAGTCGAATTTGTCCCCCATGGGTATGTCCGCACAAATATAAATGAATTCCTTCATCAGAGGCTTCCCGGTAAAGAACAGGTGAATGTACCAATAGAACTTTAAAAGCCTGGGAAGGAATTTCATTTAAAGCGAGTTCTAAATCGTGGCAGCCATAATAATGGGGATCGTCAACACCGGCAAACCAAATTTCTTCCCCATTTTTCCTTCTGGGTATGGCCCGGTTGAGTAAAACCTCAGCCCCTGCTTTTTCAAGCCCTTCCCCGATGGCTAATGAATCATGGTTTCCAAGAACCGCGTAAATATGAGGGGAAATTTTTTTGAGGTTTTCGATGAGGTGAAGGGTGTCATTGAGGGCGGGGTGGTGATCTCCTTTTACCCTAAAACGATAATCCCCAGTCAGAATACAAATATCCGCGTTTAGTCCGGAAAGGGTCTGAAGCAGTTGGTTCAATAGTTCCTCGTCACAATCTAAGTGTAAATCGGAAAGATGAAGAAGGCGAAAACCCTCAAATGAAGGAGGAAGATTTGGAAATTCCAGAGTAACTTTTTTAATTTTAATATTTTTTGCATTTTGTCGTCCTTTTGCATAAAGGCCCATTAATTTAATGGGGGTTCCAACGGCCCATTGGACCCAGCGGGAATCTTCAAGCCTAAAGATTGTACGGTTAAACTTATTTTTTGCTTTTATTTCCCCTCTTTCAATGGAAAGTCTGCGCTGTTTTAAAAATTCGCGACGAATGGAGGGAGTGTTTTCGTAGAGTTGGGGAATGTTGGGTTTCTTCACCAGGGAGAATCCTGAAAAATTAAAAAAACATCAGCAAATTCATATGTTTATTCTAAGAGAAAAGCAAAGGGAAGTCAAAAGTCACATTCTTTTCCCTTGACCCCCTCCGAGTCAACCGTTAAACTGGTCTCCCATGACGATACAACATTCTGAAAAACAAGGGGTTTGGAAGGCTGTTAAACCCCTTCACATCGCCCGATCCCATCCAGGAGTGGCCTCCTTCAATGGGAAAATTTTTGTGATTGGGGGTGGAGGTCCTGGATTTGAAAGCCTTCAGAATGTGGAGATTTTTGACCCAAAGGTAAATCATTGGGAAAAAGGAAAGGAAATGCCTACTGCAAGATCTGGAATGGCCACTTTTGAAGTCGGTGGAAAAATTTATGTTGTGGGGGGGGGATTTAAACAGAAAAACGGAAAATTTAAATTTCTTAGAACCGTCGAGATTTATGATCCCGTTTCCGATCAATGGCAGCAGGGAGCAGACATGTTGCAGCCCCATGACTATCCAGCCTTTACGTTTTTAGAGGGTCGAATGTACATTTTAGGGGGTCATCATCCGGATGCCACCGAAGGAGGCCCGCAAACCGATCCTGGGTTCGGATTTTGTGAGGTTTTTGATTTCAAAAAAGGTTCCTGGTCTGAGCTGCCTGGTCTTCCAAAACCAAGGTTTGCAGCAATGGCGGTTTCAATGGATGGAAAAATTTTTGCTTTTGGGGGGGTGGCTTTTACGGGAAAAGGAATGACGGAATATGACCAAATGGAAGTTTTTGACCCCAAACAGGGGGTCTGGGAAAAGGCTTTGTTACAGCTGCCCTGGTCTGCGGCTGCTCATGGGACTTGCCTCCTTGGGGGGAGCCTGTATATTTTCGGAGGGTTTAGTGGGGATAAAGGAATTGGAACCCAAACAGCACGTTACGATTTCGGCAAAGGCCAATGGGAAAGCATTGCTCCTTTGCCAGAGGCCAGGGCAGCAATGGGTGTTTCCATCATTGAAGATTCGATTTACCTTTTAGGGGGATGGAGTTCAGACCGGTCGGTGATGAATTCTGTGGTTCAATATTCTCCATGAAATTTCTCCGCATTTTCTTGGCCCAAAGGTTTTTTAAAACCTTCCCTTCTTTGCAAAGTTTCTAAAAAATAAGAAACCTTAAATTTTTATAAAGTTCCCATAGGCTTAAGGTAAATTAACCTGGGAAGACCTTCAATGACTTTTCGCCTAGCGAGATTCAAGCCTTAGAAAAAGAGAAACTGATTTTTTCCTTTGGGAACATGTGGAAAATGATTTTTCTTTATTTAATATGCTTTTAAAAGCCTTAAATTTATAATTTTCACCACCTTTTCCACACAATGTTTCCAAGCCTTCAACAAGCTTTTCCACAAGATAATGTGCCTAGGGTGTAAAAAAAATCAATATATGGTGTTTTAGCCTTGACCTTTCTCAATTCATATGATATTGATAACGGCCATTATGCCCATTTTTTAGTAAATCCAGGTGGGCCAGGTGTTACCTCTTTTTCTAATGATCCCAAAAAACATTTTTTCGTGGGGGAAAAGTGTATTGTTGTCAACGGTGCGGGGTAGAGGTTGCTATCACTTTTTTCGATGATCGGATATCGGATCAGGAGCTTTGCGAGCTGTGTTTTGAAATCCTTCAGGAACGGCTCAAGGTTCCAAGAGGTTAGAGAATCAATAGGATATTTCTGACTCCATCATCGTCTTGCACATTTCCTCTGCCACCGGAAACCCCCATATTACCCCCCTGAATAAGGGAAGTGAATCCTTTTCCCGAAAAGAATACTCCCTCGCTTTTGCCTATCTAAAAACCCAAACATTATTTTATTGGAATAGGCGGGATCCAGAATGAATGTTTCCTCATTGTCTATTTTTACGAGGTTCTAAGGTTTTTTTTGCCCAAGTTTGGCATGCCCCTTTCCACTTTGCCATCCATTATTGGAACATTGCCGGGGGTTTTTTTTTACAAACGGCCATCATTTTTTTCCCAACAAAAAATATCTTCAACCTTTTTTTAAAAATTGCAGGCATTTTTGCGGGTACTAAATTCGTAAATGGGGGGCCATCCCCGGGTGAGGAAGGTTTCACACCCTTTTGGACGAACGCCTTAATTTAGAAATTCAAGTTTACGGAATTTGTTTCCCCTGTTTAGGCGGCCGGTTTGATCATTCCGTCTGAGGAATAGTTGAACTCTAGGGGGCGGCTGAAATTCAGGCTAGGGTGAATCGGTGTGGGAAGACGAGCGAGTAAAAAAGTTTTGGGGTTTTCAATGATTTTCCTGAAAACCTGTTTTTTTTAAAAAAAAACGTTAATGAGCCTGTCCGACAAACCCCTATTTTTCACTTTGCGGTCATGCTGCTTTTCTGTAAAATAGAGCTTCATAATCAACCGATGGAGGGCTGTTATGGGCTATCATTTTCGGCCGTATGCACAAGAGCAGATGTATTTG
>DASWJH010000117.1 GCA_036397255.1 Nitrospiria bacterium | reverse complement strand
TCCTGAAGCGACGGCGGCAATAAATAGAGTGTTGATTGATCATAATCGATAAACTTTGCGCTCATTCTGTTCTACCTCGCTAATGTGTGCTCAAAAGATAGTCGACTATATCATATTTTTATCGGGAAAGTCCGACAGACTCCTAGTATAACAATGTCTCCGTTGGAACCGCAAGAAATCCCCAAGGGCATTTTCAATCCAGACCCTCTTCAGCCATTTCCACGGCCTTAAACATAGCCTGAGCCTTGTTTAAAGTTTCCACATATTCACTTTCGGGATCTGAATCGGCGACGATTCCCGCCCCAACCTGTATATAAGCCTGATCGCCTCTCAACACCACAGTTCGGATATTAATACAGGTATCCAGATTACCGGAAAAACTCACATATCCCACGGCACCGGCGTAGGGGCCCCGGCGATTGGGCTCTAACTCTTCAATGATTTCCATGGCCCGGACCTTCGGGGCACCTGACACCGTTCCCGCTGGAAAACTCGCCCGTACCACATCATAGATGTCTTTCCCGTGTATCAATTTCCCTTCCACATGAGAAACCAAATGCATCACATGGGAATAGCGCTCAATGGTCATTAAATGATCTACCCGGACCGATCCGATTTCTGCCACCCTTCCCACATCATTTCTTCCCAGATCAACCAACATGATATGCTCTGCTCGTTCTTTGGTATCCCCCAACAGTTCATCGGCCATTTCCTCGTCTTCATCCTCATTTTTTCCCCGCTTTCGTGTTCCCGCAATGGGCCTGACCTCCACACGCTCATCTTCACAGCGAACTAAAATTTCCGGAGAGGACCCTACCAGTTCCATCTCGCCCAACCTTAAATAATACATATAGGGGGAAGGATTAATAATCCGAAGTGCCCGGTAAATCCCAAAAGCGGACACGGAAATTTTTTTCTCAAACCGCTGGGAGAGCACCACCTGAAGAATGTCTCCCGCAGCAATATATTCTTTGGCTTTTTTAACCATCTTCACAAAGGCATCATGGCTTATATTCGATACGGGGGGTTTTTGAATCTTTTTCTTTTTTCGTGAACGCTTCGGTTTTCGGACCGGTCCGTTTAATTTTTGAACCATCTCCTCAATTTGCTTAACCGCATGGGTATAGGCTTTTTCAACCTGGCCGTTCAGGATATGCGCATTGGCAACCACTTTTATTTTCTGGGCTACATTATCAAAAATGAAGAGCGTTTCACTAATCATAAAATACAAATCGGGAAAATGAAGGGACCCCCTTTGATAATCAGGAACCCGCTCAAAAGAACGCACCATATCATAGCTCAAATACCCCACCGCCCCTCCGAAAAACCGTGGAAGCCCCTCCACCTCCACCGGGCGGTAATCCGACATCACCTTTTTTAAAGCCTCAAGGGGATCGGGTCCCATGTCAAAGTTTTGGGAAATCCCATCTTTTAACACCTCGAGCTGATTTTCCGAGCCCCGAATCACCAAAAAAGGCGTGCTTCCCAAAAAGGTATATCGTGCCCACTTTTCCCCTCCCTCTACACTTTCGAGAAGATAGGAATACTGGCCATCATCAATTTTCAAAAAGGCTGAAACCGGGGTTTCAAGATCGGCCAAGATCTCCCGGTACACGGGAACTAGGTTTCCCTGCTGGGCCTTTTCTTCAAATTGTTCGAATGAGGGATAGTACACAAAAATTCCTTCCAAAAAAGGGATTTTTCAGAAAACTCAGGGGGTTGAAACTAACATAGGACACCCTAAAAGTCAATTCAGTCGGGTGTGGTTTTTAATTACAACTCCCTAAATTCATTAACCAAAATTCCCTCTTGCCAAAAAGATCTAACACCAGATATTATTATAGCAAATCACACCCCTGAGAGAGACCATGAAACCGTTTAACAGAAGAAAAATGATTCAATTAGGCGGGATGGGATTGCTTACTTTGGGCCTTGGCCAAAGAGCAGAAGCAGGCGCTTTTTTTTGGGGAAAATTGTTCTCTGTCCCTCCAAGGGACACGCCCTATATTACCCCCAACGATAAATTTTACCTTGTAAACTATTCCGATCATTCCCTTGAATCCACCCAAAATATCCATTTGGGACAATGGCGGGTGTCCATCAACGGAATGGTGGATCACCCCTTAACCCTTGGCTATGCGGATTTTCTGGGAAAACAATTTATTGAAAAAGTCGTGACGCTTCAATGCATCGATAACCTTCCGGGAGGAGACAGCATCAGTAATGCCCTGTGGGGGGGACTCCCTCTAAGAAAACTGCTCGAGGAGGTGAAACCCTTCTCGGATGTCAAAGACGTGATTTTCCGAGGAGCGGACGGCTACCATGACAGCATAACCTTCGAACGGGCAATGGAGGGTGACGTCCTCCTGGCCCATTCCATGAACGGGGTTCAACTTCCCAGACAACACGGATTTCCCCTTCGGGCGGTGGTTCCCGGGATCTACGGAATTAAAAACGTAAAGTGGCTGACGAATATCGAATTGGTGGGACATGACCATCAGGGTTACTGGCAAGAGAAAGGTTGGACCGATGAGGGGATTATGAAAATTACCTCCCGGATCGATAACCCGGGGCATTACCAAGAAATAAAAGAAGAAAAACATACCATTGAAGGGATCGCATTCGGCGGTTTGCATGGCATTTCAGCGGTGGAGATTACCACCGATGGAGAACGCACGTGGCACCCCACAACCATTCAACCTCCAGCCTCAGACCTTTCATGGGTCAAATGGAAATACCCATGGCGCATTCCAAAAAAAGGACCCCACCAGTTGACAGTTCGGGCCATTGATCGAAAAGGGAACCCCCAAATTCCCCAAGTCGCCCGCGCCTATCCCGACGGCGCCACCGGCCTCCACACCATCGTCGCCCTCGCTAATATTTAGGTTTCGACGTTCTTAAATTGTTTAGGTTTAGATCCTCTGTCCCTGGATTGGAGAGAGGAATAAAAAAATTTTTTTCATAAATTCAAAAAAGTCTTTTTTTTACCCTTCCGCTTTAATAACTCAATATTGATTCCAATAAACCCTCCAGCGGCGGCTCCGGATCCCGCCAGAATGACTAGGATATCCTCTACACGGTCAATCATAAAACTGGTCGCAGCACCCACCGCCAGCCCGACTAAAATGCTTATGAAGAACCGGCGGGCACCTAATCCTGCAACCGCAAAACCTAAAACACCCCCCAAAAAGAAACCCATTAGAATAAGAAAATTGCCTCCCAGGTAAAACCCAATGGTTCCCCCGGTAATACCCATGATGGCCATCCCGAGGGCCCGGTCAATACCCAGGTTGGTTTCTTGTTTTAAAGAGTCTTCCAAAACTCACTTTACGGGGAGATGGTCATCCTCACCCTTTAGGTTCTTTTATCTGTAAACTTTTTCGATAAAAAAAGAAGGCAAGGACCAAAACCGCAATAATGGTTACATTGGCTCCCATATCCAACAGGTGGCGATGGAAAATAGCATCCGGAATTTCCTCCAATGTAGACAACTGTGCTCCACCCGTTAAAAATTTTCGGATCCCGGCAATGATCCCTACAATGAGAAAGGGTTCCAAGCTGACGGTGTGGGATTTTAAAAAGTTCAATAAAGTCCGGAAAAGCTCTAAAAGGATTACCACAAAAAGAAGATTATTCGTCAAATGCAGAGCCGACTCAACAATTCCGGATTGAAAGGATATAAAAAAAGTATACCACCCATAAATAAAAGTGATCATTCCCAGCAACAAAAAACTCAATGAAGCAGTTAAGTATCCCCACTCTTCCAGAAATTCCAAGCGGGCCATCAAAGTCCCTGAGGAAATCATTTTTTTCACAACGGCACCCTCCCCCTGATTAGAAAAATTTCAAAATGGACCCGAACCCTTTTTTTTTCCCTATGTTGAAGAGATGGAAGGATTCGTCAAAACCGGAGATCCATGGTGATGGACCATTTTCCAAAGATCATTCCGTTTTTCGAAAATATTGGTGGCGAGAATTCGGCTTTTTTGGGAGGGTTCTTCTGCTTGGGTTTCAATATTCTCCGTACAGACCACCCACGCCACCCCTTCATCCCCTGAAATGTGCAAATCCGATACGGTAAATTTTATAAAAAGTGTATGATTAAAAATTCTGACCCAACTATCACGAACCGATGGCCAGCCCGTTAACCCTCCCCATCCGGGATGAACGCATTGAACACGATCATCCTGGGCCCATACCCGATCCATTAATTTTATATCCAAGCTTTCAAAGGCTTGATAAAACCCTTCATTGGCTTCGAAAACTTCTTTATGCAACCTGATCTTGGTCATTCAAAGCCCATTGTGGAAATAAATTTGAGCTGAGTTTTTTTGAAAGGCGTTTTTCCCGGTTAAGGAAACCGTCTGGAATTGACCTTCACTGTGCTTCCTTTAATAAAGGGAAGTTTTCCATTTTCAACATAAGAATCCCCCACCACGTGGACCGTTTCATCAGGCTTCATGATTTGAATCATGGTATTCATCGCCAGAGGCCGTCCTCCCTCATCCAAAAGGTAATAATAGACGGACACCCGTCGCTGCTCAGGGGCATGGCTTTTAACTGTGGCTTCCCATGAATATCGGGTTTTGTTGATTCGCTCCCATTTCTCCGTGGTCTTCCAGGAATGATCAATGACTTCAATTGCTTTTTCTTCGCCCCATCCCGGGTGGGACAGGAAAAGGAAGACCACAAAAGGGAGGAAACCAACCCACACGGGCCGGCTTTTATTTTTTCGGGCAGATCCTTTTTGAATATTTAATTTATGCATTGGGTTAAAAACGCATTGGCATGCTGTTCTTTTGTGTCTTCAATATATTTTTTAGGAGCGTTCTGAAGAAACTCTCTAAAATAACGACAGGCCTCTTGAACCTCTCCAATTTTTTCATAAGACCAAGCAGTCATAAAGGTGGGGGTATACATCAGGGATTGGTCCCGAATCTGATAATCCTGGGCAAGTTGGGATGCTTTTTTAAACGCCACAATGGCCTCCTCAAACAAGGCCATGGACATATCTATCATTCCGGTCCGGTTAAATTGGTAGGCCTCCTCTTCTTCAGGGGTTAATAAAACCTGTTCTTTTACTTCCTTTAAAGTACACCCCATGATCAATAGGGAAAAAACAACCCAAAACCGGATCATTAACTCCTCCCTATCTTTTTTTTCTTTTGTTTTACCGGTTTTTTCTCCTTCCCCGCTCTTGCCATTTCCCAAAGGTTTTTCCCCTGCCAAAGGATCACAAGCACGAGACCCGCCTCGGTAAAGGAAATGTTAAAAGGAGACTCGCCCGCGGGTTCCAGGCTTGGGGAGGATAACAGAAGAATGAGGGTTCCAATCGCACCAAAGAAAACCCCAAATCGGAAAAAACCTTGACGCACCTCCACTGTCTCAGCAAATTCTCCTCCAAATCGGGCCGCCATCTTTTTGACCCACGAGGCCTTGCTTTTTTTAGCGATAATCAGAAAAAGGGTAACCATGATTGAAAAAAAGGCCATCCAAAGAAAAATATAACCAAAAAGTTTCCACAACATGAAGGGTTCCAAAGGGTTAATAATGGTTGAATCTTACTGGATTTAACTAAGGAGTGTCAATAAAACAACAGATGAAAAGGTATAAGAGGGGTTTTTAATAGAGGAGAAAAAAGAAATTTGTTTTAAAAAGTCAAAATAAAGGTTGTCAGCCCTCGTTAAGAAAATTAAAGCACAAGACTCAATTGGACCGCGTGTCTTCGGTTACCCCGTTGCCCCGCATAGGTCCCCAGCTCCTCTGCATAGGTGGCATATCCAAACTGGAGAACCCAAAAATCTAGAGTGGCGCCAGCGGTGAGATATCCCTGATTCAATCCCGCTCGAAGGGCAATGGTCATAGGAAATCTTACCTCCATACCTAGATGGACCCTTTTATATAAATCATTATCTCTACCCCCATTTTTGGTTAGGTCATTTACCTCAAAAACCAAACTGCTGCTAAGGATCCAAAATTCGGGATTAATTCCTATTCCTGCGTTGAGCTGCTGAGGGATCTCCCCCAGCTCTCCGAAATCCAGATCAGAAATATTTTGAAGAACCAGGGCAACAGAAGGATTAAAAGGGAAAGGAAAGTTGAATTTACTTCCCAGATCAAAAGCAAAATCCGTTTTCCTCTGGGTATCCTCAAAAGGATTAAAATCGGCCACAACATCAGAAGGCAAAAAGGTTTTTTTGATACCCTGGCGATGAATCACTTTTGCCGTAACACCCATCTGAAGACGATCATCCCAAAGCCCCCATGCGGCTCCCACCAGCCCCCCAATATCCAATTTTGCGTCGGACACTACCTCGGGAGAAGACGGATTTCTTACCTCAAGGTCCATTGTTCCTTGCCCTAAGATTCCAAAAGCCAAATTAGACCTATAATAACTTGGAAATAATGAGGTTTTGAGGTGATGGTGTTTCCCTAAATTTTTATTGAGTAAATCGCTCACCTGAGCCGTATTGGTTCCTTCCAAATCTTTAAGATCCTGAACAAACCCAACGGCGTCTTTTGAAAAGGCCAAAAAAGGATTTAGGATTTTAATTTTCCCTTTATCCTTTACATCATTGAGGCCAGCGGGGTTGTAAAAAAGGGCATTTTCATCATTGGAAAGAGTCATAAAGGCTCCCCCCATTCCCAGGGGCCGGATCCCCTGGTAAAGAACCTGGAATTCTTCACAAAACCCAAGAGAATAGATAGGGAAAACACCTAAAAAAGAAAAGATAAAAACAAGAAGGGGTCGGATATTTTTTTTTGAGAAAGGAAACACCTGGTTTTAAATCACAAAAATTTTAAAGGGTTGCAAGATACAACTGAAGCTCTCCCGGCGTTACTATTCCATTTTGATCTCCATCGAGATCGTTTTCTATCTCGGTAATATCATCGGTGAGATCTTCACGATTCGTTAATCCCGATCCCTCTACCCCTATAACGATTAACGCCAAATCATTGGAAACCCCTGTAACGGTTCCAAAATTAATTTCAGCGGTTTCAACTTCCCAATAGGAAGGGACATGAATGGGAGCTCCGGTTCTCGTGTTAAAACCATTCGTTAAATCCACCCCAATACCCGTCACCAAGTGGGAAGCAGCAACCACCGCCAATTGAAGGTTCTGATTAGGCGTCCGGGGAAAAACCCCAGAAAGGAGGGTTAACGCGGAAGCCATATCCGTTTTATTGGACTCCGTTGGGGTTGGAAGAAGTGTAGAAAAGGTCGAAAAACTGTTGGTCGTTCCGGTGGCCGTAAGGGCAGCGGTATTGATTAAGTTAAATAAATTCACCCCAGCCCTTCCCGAATAAGCCGAGGCAAGAAGACCAATGGTCTCATTATCACAAGTGGGTTGCGCCAAGTCTGTTCCACAAAGTTCCTGCAACGTTTGAATGGCAGCGGAAAAATTTCCCTTATCCATTTCAATTTTAGCTTCCTCCATTTTGGCTTGGGAGGTCTCCTTGTTCCCCAACCCATCGAAAACACTGTTCTCCCCACAGCCCCACACCATAAACATCATTAAAATGAGACACAGGATAAAGTTCAATTTTTTATCCATTTCAAACCCCGAACAGGGCCCCAATCAATAGACGCCCTATTATAAACTTTTTTCCCAAGGATGCAAAGAAAGGGTTTTTATCGAGTCAAACCTCGCTCCAAATTTCTTTGGGTAAAAATACGTTCGGGTAGTCCCGAATTGATCTTAATATTTTTTAATTCTATGGTGGTGGTCCGCTTGGTTTGTTGGTTTTTAATCCGAGAACCTTTCCAAACCGGAACTTCTTTTATTTTCTGCCATTGAATGTTTTGGGATTTTAACAACTGGTTGGATGAAGAGAAATAATCGATTTTTAAAATTAACCCTCTTTTTTTTGAAATCCAAAATACTTTTTTCCCATAAGGTGAAGGATGGGAAAAGGTCGTTTGAATGATAAAGCACAGTTCCCCCTTCAGGGTCCCCTCTTTCATTATTATAAATTGGGTTTGATCAAACTGCATTCGGGTCATATCTTCAAACAAAAGATCAGATTCCCGGAGACCATCTTCCGGAGAAAGGCGCTGGATTTTTCTGGTTTGCCGAAGAGATGGAAAATACATCCAAAATTCGGAGTCATCCGGATTTTTGTTTTCCCATAACAGGAAACTCTCTCCCTTTTCGGTGGGAGGGAATGTGGTGATTAAAAGGGTTTTGCTTTGAAGCTTCGGATCAGCTCTATAATTTTTCCAATAAAAAGAAAGCTCGGTTTTTACCTGTTTTCCCCCATCGTCCTGCAGGGTAAAGATGATATCAGCCGTTTGATCCTCCAGGGAATAAACTCGGTCCATGGCTTTCTTCATAATTCCCCGTCCTTCATCGGAAACCGTTTGCCCCTTGGCCTCCTCTCCTCCAATAAAAAAAATGGCACACACAAAAAGGAGAACTTTTTTAAGTTGCTCAACGGCCATTGATGTCCTTTTCAGTTTAGTGTTGAATTTCCAACCCAACTCAGGAATAATGCAAAATCAATTTGGGTATTATATAAAAAAGGGAGGGGAATTGGAAAAAAATTCATTAGGGTTGCCCCTTATAATCGGAATTTCGATGGTCACCCTTTTGGCATGCGGGCCAAAAGTCATTACCACCAAAATCCATGAAGACCCCTCTTTCAAGGTTTATCTTATACAAACCCCAAAAAATGAGGACCCCTTGCCGGCCCCTCCCTACCAGCATCCACTTCAATTCGACGAAAGTCAAATGGAACAGCTATTGGGATCCATTCAGATTCAGTATTCCAAAAGGAAATTAAGCCGCCTTTTCTCAAATAAAAAACCTGACCAAGAGCCTGCATTTTCAGAAGAGGAAATTAAACATTTGGCTCTTCCCATGGCCCGGGCTTTTGGCCAAGCCACTCCAAAGGACAAAATTCATTTTCAGTTGGATCACCGGGTTTCTGTTTTTAGGGGAGGAAGATCCACAGGGGTCCTGTTTGCAAAAAATGATCGGCTTCATTTTATTCTTGGAAATTACCGGTACATTCCAGGGGTCAAAAGAACAGATATTTACCGGGAAATCAATGACCGGATCCAAAAACCAAGCGTGGGGGTGGACAATCCTCTCAACACAAAAGATATCGGAAATGTTTCACTGACCCCGAGTTCTTTTCAAAAACTCCATGAAATTGAGGAAGAAAAACTGAACGGGCGTTGGCTGGCCATCGATTATACCCAGCTTTTACAAAGCCCCAGCCCTGCACAAGAGGAGAAAACCCCCAAGGTTCATTTGAACCTAACCCTTCCTTCTGCCCCCAAAGGAGAACCCTCTCTTGAAGAACGTCTTAGAACCTTAAAACAATGGAGGGAGGAAGGCCTCATTAGCGAAGAAGAATATTCAGAAAAAAAACAGGATTTATTAAAAGAGTTTTAATCAAACCCGGATACTCACCTCACGCACCTGTTTTTCTCTCCTTTACCCTATCTTTTACCGTACAAAAAATCGCCTTCTAGCAAGGATGTATATAACAAAAGGAACCAACACAACGATAAAAATGGTTCTAACACGGCCATAGCCGATTAAAATAAAACTAGAAATGGCACTGGTGAGCACGTCCGCCGCATAGAAAAGGGAAAGGTAAACCGCCCATTTCCGGAGGGTCAGGAACCCATACCCGATGGCAATATGCAAAAGTGGTTGTGCCACCAGAATTATCTTTCCGGCTACCCCGGTCATTTTGAACCCAAAAAATTTGGGATCATAGGTCCAACCCGTGGACATGATGTTCCCGAGCTCCATGGGAGCACTTAAAAGAAACAGGATCCCGAAAATGGTAATATCGAGCGGTCTTTTGGGTTTGAATTCCATCAAATCCCTCAACTGACGCGGTGAGGCTACCAAGTTCGACCCAGGCTGTCAAACTATCCTTTTAGAAGCCCCATAAAGAACTTTAAAGAAAGGATATTTTTTAGAGGAAGAAAGAAGGGACAAGTAGGTCTTGGAGTGATTAAATTAAACTGTGGGATAGATAAAACGGCTAAAAATCAACACTGAGTTGAGCGGCGACACGAACCTCTTTTGGAATACTTTCACCATCGAAATTCTCTTTATCATCGGTTAAGGCCCCGGCAATATCAAAACGAACGAGCCATAAATTTAACCCGACTCCTGCAGTGTAGACCCAGCCGATATCATCTTCGGCCAAATTTTTATAGGTCCCGGCCCGCAACGCCAAAATTCGAAATACATCCCATTCCAAACCGAAGGAAAGGTTTCGGGTTTGATACCCGGGAAAACTGGTTTCGTTTTCCGTTAAATCAAAATCGCTCTCCAGGGTCAATGTTTGAAAAGGAATGAATGCAATTCCTGCGGTAACCTGGGGGTCAACCGTTATATCATCAAACTTTGTACCATTCACCGTTGGCCCATCGAAGGAGGGACTATTTAGATTTCGAGCAACAAGACCCAGGTTAACCATTCGGTACCGGCCCATTACGCCCAGATCGATTCCAACATCAAAAGAATCCTCATAATTATCATCGGCACTCTCAATGATATCCCCTGAATCCTTATCAAATACCACAATTTGTGTCCCATACACCCGGCCCCTCATCAGCTTCAAGCTACCCCCGAAAGACCAATGATCATTTAACGCATAACCATAGGAAATCGGAATTTCCAACAGGGCCAACCCCTGCAGGACAGCTGTGGTGGTATTACTCTGAAGCGTCGTTCCTCCGGATTGGGTAGACACACTGGCCAAAATATCCGCCACCCCCTGAACCTGATCCGCTTGAACCCCCTGTTGTCTGGCCAAAAAATCTAACTGCTGAATGGCGGCCGCATCCAAACCCGCGGTGCTGAGCTGGGCCTGCTGTGCAGGAGTAAAAAGAGTGGTTAAACCATCGTTTCCGGTAATCGTGACGCTGTTAATATCCGCACTCAGATCTGCACCGGTTAAATTGATTCCCAAATTGGTGGTGTCTAAATTGAGAACACGGCCTGTGGCTTGGGAAAACATACGGGCGCCGATACCAAAATGTAAAACCCTAAACCCGAATCCCCCCGTTGCATCTACGGTAATGGCATTCCCAGGATCATCTAAGCCCGCCAAATCATTCACTAGATTAACCAGATTGGTAAGGTCCGTTTGATTTTGGATCCCCGTTGTACTCAACCCATCATGATCAATCTTTGAAAGGTTATCCAGAAAACTTCCAAAGTCCTGATGCAACCGGTACCCCGCACCCGCATTGGCATCCAAACCCCAATCTTTTCGGTTTAAACCGTTGTTATCGGAAACCATTTGATCACCATTGGAATCTTTATAAGAAAAAAACCCGAAGGCGGCAGGGTTATAATATTGGGCAGTGGTATCCGAAACCGATGCAACGTTGGCTCCCGCCATCCCCATTGCACGGGGCCCAACCAGGAAGTTATCTAAAGCAACCCCCTCCCCCCCCAGCAGCAAAAAAAATAAGGACAAAAAAATTCCGATCAAAGAACCCATTTTTATTTTTAACATTTTTTCCCTCCGGAACATAAAGTTTTAAATGGGCTGGAATGGGTGCGGGAAGGCAGAGAAACACCGTTGAGAAACCCTCCATTCCTCACCAAGTATTAAAGATAGCACCGATAAATGACCTGTCAATTTAGGGATTCCTAGAACACATGGGAAAATGCAATCTTCCCGAATAAAGGAAAAAATATAAAAAAGGGTGTATTACAAATTTCTCTACCTCATTGTTTTCCCTATTCAAAGCAGTTATAATGGCTTTTCTAAAATTTGTTAAACGGACAAAGGGAGAACATGGCAGACAACCATAAGGGCCAGGAACAAAACATTGAAAATTTCCGGATTACCCATCCCCCCTACTATCTGCCCGTTGGGGATGAGGTCATCCTCTTTCGCACTGCCCACGAATCCCGGGTGCCTCTGATGTTAAAGGGACCTACGGGATGCGGAAAAACCCGCTTTGTGGAGTACATGGCCTACCAACTTAAACTGCCCTTGATCACAGTCGCATGCCACGAAGACCTGACCGCTTCGGATTTATTGGGGAGATTTCTCCTCAAAGGAGAGGAAACCATCTGGGTAGACGGTCCTTTAACCCTCGCGGCGAAACATGGGGCTCTATGTTATCTGGATGAGGTGGTAGAGGCCCGGAAGGACACCACCGTTGTGATTCATCCACTGACAGATGCCCGACGGGTCTTACCCATTGAGAAAAAAGGACAAATCATCGAAGCCCGAGATGAGTTCATGCTGATTATCTCTTATAACCCGGGTTACCAGAGCGCTCTCAAGGATCTCAAACAAAGCACCAAACAACGTTTTATTTCCCTCGAATTTAATTATCCTCCCGCAGAACCGGAGGCGGAAATTGTTATGCATGAAACACAGGTTTCCAAAGAATTGGCGAAAAGCCTTGTAAAGATCGGGGAAAAAATCCGGAATCTGAAACATTATGGCTTAGAGGAAGGAGTCAGCACCCGGCTGCTCATCTATGCGGGGCAAATGATTCAAAAAGGCATACATCCTCGAACCGCCTGCGAAGTTGCCATTGTTCAGCCCATCACCGATGACCAGGAAATGCAAAGGAGTATTCGAGAAATCGTCTCGACCATCTTATAACCTTCATCCAACCCGTTCCCCATGAATTCAGAAGATTCCAACATCCAGCAATTCGGTTTTTTTATTTCCCAAATATCCGAAAAGGCAGCCAATGCCTTTATGGCCCATGCTCCCTTGGTAGCGCCCATGCTTTCCCGGGAAGAGATGATTCTCTGGGTTCAATTCGGAACCCGGATTGCCCAAACCTCCGCCACCGCTGCCATCAAATTTTTCCGTGAAAGCCCTGCCAGTATTGAGGCATGTAAAAAGAATTTTTCCCTCGGAGAAATTTTTAAATGCGGCACCCATCTGGCGGAGCAAAATTATGGAATCGCGCTGGAATTTTTCAGGCAGTGCCCCCGAGTGATCCACCAACTCACTAGCGAGCAAATGACCACCTGGGCAAACCTTGGATTGGAAATCGGAAAAGAAGAATACGGAACTGCCATTGAATATTTCAAGGAATCTCCTTCTCTTTTGCCGTTTATTGGGGTCTATCAACTGGAAAACTGGGGTCGAGTCGGACTTTTATTGGCGTTGGAAGATCTAAAAACAAAGGACTTCCTCAGCATTGAGTTTTTCCGTTTAAGTCCCGAAGCCCTTGGAAAAATTCCATCTCACTTTCTTCGGTCCAAAGCATTAAACCTGACCCAGACCCTTGCAAAGGGTTCCGGAAAAATCGCCATGGAATTTTTTAGGCAATCCCCCGCCCTTTTCTCTGTTTTTGCGCCCTATGAAAATGAGGAAACAATTTTCGACCTTGCAGGGCAATTGGCACACGTTGCTCCGTTCGCCCTGGTTGATTTCTTTATGAATGGGTACGTTGTTTTAAAAATGCTTGAAGGATCCATTCCGAAATTTCAAGAATGGGCTGAAAAAGGAATCCGAATAGCCAAAAAAAGCCCTGAAGGAGCCAAAGGCTATTTCTCCATGCGTTTGAAAGTGTCCCAGGACACGGCCAAAAACCTTTTCCATGGACTTTTTCTTAGGGAGGTCTCCCGGACCCTTCGGTTGTTTGCGGAAGGAATCTGCGGGAAACCGGTAGAAATCCGTTCAGGAGCAGATGGCATTGGGACCCCCTCCCATTCCGGTGAAACCATCACACTCCCAGACAAAATAATGGCTTTTCCCACAATTGAGGAAAATTTTAGGTTTTATAAGGTCATGGTCCTCCACGAAGCCGCCCATTTAGAGTTCGGGACCTATGAAAAAATCCCACCCGAACTATTTAAATCTTTGGATAAAACAATAATAAAAGCCCCCGAAGGTGCCCTCCCGTCAAACCTGACAGGGTTATTTAAACTCTTTTTGGAACCCATGCTTGCCCGGAACCTTTGGACCATCGTGGAGGAGGGAAGGATCGATTGGCTTCTCCACCATGAATACCCCGGAATCCGGGCCGACTTGAATGTGGTCATCTCCCAACAGCTCAAAGGGCGACCTAATCTGTTCGAGCTGCCCCCGAAACAGGCGTTTTTGGAAGCCCTTTTACAGCTCTCGGTGGCGGATAGCACCGATGTTCCCATCGGTTTGGCGGAAGAGGTCTCCCAGGCTTATGCGATATTAAAAACCGTTCAACAGCCCTCCGCCACACTATGTGATTCCATCCGGGCGGTGGTTTCACTCTATCCTCTGGTAGAAAAATATCTTGAAGAAAGGGAAGAGGATCAAAAAGAAAATCCATCAGAGGAACAGCAGAACCAGCCCCTTCCGGATGTTCCCAATGAGGGACATGAGCCCATGGCCAATTTTTCTTTTAGAAGTCCCCTGGATATCCGCAAAATTGATCGCCTTCAGACCATCCACGAACCTGGAGAGGAAGGAACCCAAACCCAAAGCTCGGAGCTCACCTCCACACAGATCGCCTCAGGGTCCTCGCAATTCAGTTCGGGGGAGGAATTAAAACCGGCTCCGTTTTCCTCCTCAGAAGGCCAAGACTTTTTTATTTATGATGAATGGGACAATTCATCAGGAGATTTTAGGCCTCGTTGGTGCAAAGTCTTTGAAAAAGAAACCGAGAATGACTCCACCACATTTATAGATGCTGTAAAAACGGAATACGGCGGAACCATCCTCTCTTTGAGACGGTATTTTGAATGTTTACGGCCGGAAGGGTTTAAAAAGATCAAAAAACAGGAACACGGAGAAGAAATAGATCTGGAATCCGCCATTGAATCGTTCATCGAAAGAAAAGCCAAACGTTCTCCGTCCAACCGCGTGTATACTCGAAGAGAAAAAAAGGCCCGGGATGTCTCCGTCGCTTTTTTAATGGATATGAGTGGCTCCACCAGCCAACAACTGGAAGGGGTGTCCAAAAGAGTAATTGATGTTCAGAAAGAAGGTTTGGTTCTTTTATCAGAAGCCCTCGATGCCATTGGCGATGAATACGCCCTTTATGGATTTTCGGGCCGGTCTAGAAATCAGGTGGATTGTTACCGCATTAAAGGCTTCGATGAAAAATACGATCATACGGTTCAAAACCATATCGGGGGGATTCAACCTTTAGGTCAGAACCGGGACGGGACGGCCATCCGGCATATCACTAAAAAATTGCTTGAAAGGGTTTCCAAAATTAAAATTCTCATCCTCCTCAGCGATGGAAAACCGTTGGATGATGATTACAGTGGAACCTACGCCTTGGAGGACACCAAAATGGCCCTTCGGGAAGCCCGAAATTCAGGGATCTATCCTTTCTGCATTACCGTAGACCAAAAAGCTCCCGAATATATTGAAAAAATGTTTGGAGATGTAAGCTACACCATTATTCAGAATATCAACACCCTTCCGGAAAAACTTCCTCGAATCTATAAATCGCTGACCACTTAATTCACCTTTTATAACCGGAGAGTGATTACCTTTCATTTTAAAATCTCCCCTTCCTCTCTTTTTCAAAGAGGGGAACCTTATTTTTTTCCTTTTGGAAAATGCACCTTCTCTCACTTCCCCCTTTGGAAAAGGGGGATAAAGGGGGATTTTAAAATTTTTGATTCAACCGGAGTAAACCATAAAGGTCAAGAATAAGGTTGAAGAAGGGAAGCTAAGGAATCTGGGGAACATCCAGGATACGGATATAATCTACCTTTATAATTTGTGATTGGGGTGTAGGAAAGGGGTCACAAACTTTATACAGTTGCTGAGTAATTC
>DASWJH010000116.1 GCA_036397255.1 Nitrospiria bacterium | reverse complement strand
AATTCTACAAATTTTGAGTGTGTCGCTGTTCGAAAAAACCCCAATATTACAAGCGCTTTCTTCGATTGATTACGAAGATGAAACCATTGATGACGATAACCAATTGAATTTATTTGTATAACGTTGGGACAGTAGTGATCCTGAAACTTTAATTAGAAAAGGAGGCTCTTATGTTTTTAGTAAGTGGAATGGCATTCTTTCTTTTGGTGGCCATGGTCGTTCCATCAGGGGCAACGGAGAACAAAACTCTTCCATCCGGAACCTACGCGGTTTTTAATACCAACCTTGGAACCATAACCTGCCAACTCTTTGAAAAAGAAGCCCCCAACACCGTAGCAAACTTTGTTGGACTGGCAGAGGGAACCAAGGAGTGGCTAGATCCTAAAACCGGGAAAAAGGTTAAAAAACCCTTTTATGACGGTCTCATTTTTCACAGAGTAATCCCGAATTTTATGATTCAGGGGGGAGATCCTGAAGGAACGGGAAGGGGAGGTCCTGGGTATACCTTTGCGGATGAATTTTCCCCAAAACTTAAGCACGATAAACCAGGACGGCTTTCCATGGCAAACGCGGGTCCGAATACCAATGGAAGCCAATTTTTTATAACCGTTGCTCCAACACCCTGGCTAGACAACCGCCATTCACTATTTGGGGAGGTAGTAGAGGGCCAGGATATCGTTGATAAAATCATTAAGGTACAACGGGATGGTAGTGACAGGCCTTTAAAAAATGTTGTAATGGAAAACGTAAAAATTATAAGGAAATAAATTTAAAAAAATTCTGGCAGGGATCGCACTGAGTGAGATTGGCTATTCTTAAAATATTTACAACTAAAATGATAGGCCAATATCCCTATTCCACCTTTTAAAAATTTTATTAATAAGTTCGAATATTGGCCTACCGAAATTATCCCTCTAAAACCGTTTCAGTTTGTTGAAGTTCAGGTTTGTAAGAAGATGAGAATCTCACCCTCACTAAAATTTCATCACCACCTTTTTCATCTTTAGGTAGAGGTTCTTTCAAAACCAAATGCATGTCCCCGATTAATACCGCGTCAACCTGTTTCACCCTAAGGTACCTCCTCGTTTTTAAATTTAAACCTATGAATCGTACCAAGCCCACCCAACGTTGTCAAGAAATTTAGCGTTTCTATTAAAAAGAACCAATAGCAACAAAATATTTTATAACCCAAAGAAAAATATGGAATTTTCCGGTTTTCTGGGTTAACATGTTTTTATGGAATTTAAAGATTATTATAAAAGCTTAGGGGTTGAGCGAAGTGCCACTCAAGACGCCATAAAAAGTGCATACCGAAAACTTGCCCGGAAATTTCACCCCGATTTAAATCCAGGGAATAAAAAGGCCGAAGATCGTTTTAAAGAAATTAATGAGGCTTATGAAGTCCTTGGGGATGGGGGAAAAAGAAAAAAATATGACCAATTGGGAGCCAATTGGGAACAAATCCTAAAAGACCAACAGGATGGAAATGTTTATTCCGACTTTGGAGGGTTTGAACCCGGACCAAGGGGAAAGGCCGGAGGGTTTTCTGATTTTTTTGAGGCGTTTTTCGGAGGGACCCCATTTTCTTCAGAAGGCTTTGGAGGAGGAACTCCAAAACCTCAAGCCGGGGAAGATATCGAACATGATTTCCCCCTCACATTAGAAGAAATAATAAAAGGAGAAAAAAAAGCCCTGAAAATTTCCTTGGGGGAATTTTGTAGCCGGTGCAAAGGGGGGGGGAAAATTTCAACTACAACCTCATCCCAACACCGTCGGAGGGTCACCATGCATATCTGTCCCAATTGCAGGGGAACTGGCCAAACGGAGAGGTCCCAAACCATTGAGGTAAAGATTCCAAAAGGGTTAAAGGGAGGGTCCAAAATCCGCCTGGCGGGCCTGGGAGGAGGAGGCGTCCAGGGGGGAAAGCCTGGAGATTTATACCTACGGGTACGGATTGTTCCCCACCCCATCTTTAAGACCGAAGGTCATAACCTTTTTGCTGAGTTACCCATATGGGATGATGAAGCCGCTTTAGGGACTGAAATGACCGTTCCAACACTGGTGGGAAATGTCGTACTCCATATTCCTCAAGGAACCCAAAATGGACATCAACTCCGTTTAAAGGGAAAGGGCCTTCCATTGGCAAAAGGAGAGGGTTTCGGGGACCTTTATTGGAGAATTCTTGTGGTAGGGCCGCCACCCCATTTAAGTGAAAAAGAGCGGGAATTATACCTGGAACTTCGGAACCTAAGGATAGCTAAAAACAACCGGGAAGACATTAGAAAAAAGATTAAACCCTAGAGCCATGAACCTCCAATAACCGATGGCAGTGCTACTCGGAATAGCTTTTCTTCATTTTATCCATCTCGTTTTCCACTACCGAAAAGGCTTTAAAGGGTTTTCCCCTCTGACTCTTGAAAACACCGATTCCTCACCCCGCCAGGGTTTCTCCATAATCATTCCCGCCCGAAACGAAGCAAGGAATATTGCAAAAACCCTTGATTCTCTCCAAAAACAAACCTACAGGCCCTTTGAAATTTGGGTTGTAGATGATCACTCCGATGACGAAACCGCCCAGACCGTTCAAAAAATTTCCCAGAAGGACCCACGGGTTCAGCTTTTAAAAGCCCCTCCCCTCCCTCCAGATTGGTTGGGGAAACCCCATGCTCTTGGCCATGGGGCAAAATACGCCAAACATCAACTTTTGCTCTTCACCGATGCCGATGTGGAATTTCACCCTCAGGCTCTTTCCGCGGCGGTTTCAGAATTGAACCGAAGAAAAGCGGACCTGCTTACCCTCCTTCCACAATCAATTTTAGGGGGATTTTGGGAATGTGTGATTCAACCCTCCGTTCTTTCCATTATCCTCTATGGGCTGAATGTTTCTAAAATTAATGACCCCTCCGATCCGCAAAGTTTTGGAATCGGAGCGTTCCTTCTCATTCGACGGGAAACCTTCCTTCGCGTAGGAGGATATTCACCAATCAAGGACCAACTTATAGATGATTATGCCATGGCCAATTTGGTTAAAAAAAATAGAGGAACCATTTGGCTGTCTGACGGACGGGAGTATATCTCCATTCGGATGTATGAATCATTTTCCGAAATCTGGAAGGGTTGGCAAAAAAATTTTTATGCGGGGCTAATGCTTCCTTTCCGGTTAGGGTATGAAAAACGTCAATGGGTTTTGTGGGAGAAAAAACCGTTGCTTACCCTCTTGTTGGTGACGTTGTTTTTGTCGTTTACATTTGTTTTTCCACCGGTTGCATTTTTTTGGACCCTTTTTTCTAATCCATCAACATTTACACTTTTACTTTCCATACTTACTTTCTTCGCATTTTTGTTTTTTGGTTTTTCCCTTTATAACCGTTTGGAAAAGTCCCCTTTTTGGACTTTTACCCTTCCCTTAGGAGCGGTGATCACACTAGGAATTGCCATCACCAGCACTTGGCAAAACCGGGTTAGAGGGGGCCCGACATGGAGAGGCCGGCATTATCCCCATGCCAATCAAGACCCTGGTGCCACAAAAAATTTCAATTAAAAATAAAAGTAAAACTAAGAGCAATCAAATGCCCAATGGTTTCATAGGTTCCATTTTGAGTAACTGGAATTAAAGCAGGCAAAACATTATTCACATCCCTGTCCCTTAAAAAGAACACATCATAGGCTAAATCGGTGGTAAGAATCCCCGAGGTATAACCAATCCCGAAGGAAAAAATATCTCGTGTGGCATCTTGTAAAATGGGATCCATTGTATTATCGGGAATAGGGGTTTCATCAAAGGTATAACCCGCACGAAAAGCAAGAACTTCATTAAACCAATATTCTCCTCCCAAATGGATTGCAAAAACATCATTCCAGTTTCTGGGAATAGAGGTATCGAAAACAGAATTTTCAAAACTTAAATCAAGGTTTTGAATGGTAGACCAACCCGTCCATTGAAAATCCAATTCAAGGGCAAAATTTGGAAAAAAATGATGAGATAAACCCACAACGGCGATGGGGGGCATCGTTAAAGTGGTAAAGGCCGCCCCATTGACAAATCCGGGAAAGGAAGATTCGGCTCTTCCTTCATAATCGATCCTTACCTGGCTCCGAAAGGATGCTCCTAGGGAAGTGCGTTCAGAGATCAAAAAGAGGGATCCAAAATTGTAACCCCACCCATCCCCTTCTCCACTATGGATATTAAGGTCATGGTCGGGCCCAAGAAAGGGATCGGGTACTTTTCTTCTCAGCTCCGATCTTCCTCGAACATAATTAATTCCAAAACCTACCATAACTTTTTCATGAGGGCGCCAGGCAACCGTTGGGTTTATATAAAGGGTTTCAACAGATGACCGATACGAAAATCGGGAAATTTCCCAATTTTCCGGCCAATCGGTTTTCAACCCAAAAGGGGAAAAAGCCCCAAAACCCAAACTGACATTTTCTGAAATCGGGTGGGTTAAAAAAAAATGAAGCGGAAAGGTAATCTGCTGAAACATATCGGTAGTTAACCCTGTTGTATTGCTTCTAAATTCACTTTCCACAATAATAGCCGTTGCCCCCAAAGAAGCCTGGGTTCCCTCTAATTGAACAATGCCCGCGGGGTTATAAAAAATAGCGGAAGGATTATCAGCCCTGGCTGCGAAGGCATCACCTTGTCCCATAGCTGCGGCTCCCTGTTCATAAACCGCAAAACCAGCCCCCACGGCTTGACCTCCAAAAAACTCAAGGAAAACAAACGTCAAAAAAACCTGGATAAAAAGTGCCATATCCTCTCCTTTTTTCATATAGAATTATTTTGCGGTCTATTTCCCCAAACTTGACTCATTCCCCTACTATAATGTACATTACTTATTACGAATAATTACTGGTTGAGGTTGAAAGATGAAAGAACAAACGATTAATGTTTCAGAAGAGTTTAAAAAACATGGGCTTAAGCTGACCCACCAAAGACTAGCCGTTTATGAGGCATTAAAAAAGAGCAAAGATCACCCCAGTCCAGAAGAAATTTATCAAAGCATCAAAGGGGATTATCCTATGCTTTCGCGAAATACCATTTACACCACCCTTGAGACCCTAAAAGGACTGGGACTCATTACGGAGGTCAATCCCTGGCACCAAGCACGATATGATGCCAATTTGGGTATCCACCATCATGTGGTTTGTGTGAAGTGTAAAAGAATTGATGATATTCATGAACCCACCTTGGACCAGATTTTAATCCCGGACTCCATCAAAGGGAAATATGATGGGTTGAGCCATAAGGTCGAGTTTTCTGGGGTTTGTCCAAAATGTTATTCTGAAAATCGAACCAAGGTAAAAGAAAAAAGCTAGAAAACAATTTCCCCCCTCACGAAACCATTCTCTCCCACACCCTAACGGTTCTGATCCCCAAAAAATCCTTCAAACCATGAACAGGCTTTATTGAATATTTAAAATTGAACTCTGTGCATAGCTAACGATTGGGTCGGGGTATACCCCGATGGCCATGATTACCCCAACCGCAACCAGAAGTGCAATGGACATTGCTGGTGAGGTGGCCAATTCAAATTCTTGTTCGGGTTCTTGCATATACATCACCATAACCACCCGGAGATAATAATAGGCCGAAACCGCTGAAAGGAGAACACCAATGACCGCAAGCCAAACCAAATCGGCTTGGACGGCCGCCATAAAGATATAAAACTTTCCGATAAACCCTGCGGTAGGAGGAATACCGGTCAGGGAAAACATAAAAACCAGCATGACCAGTGCAGCCAAGGGGTTACGTTTTGCCAAACCCGAAAAATCCTTAATTTCTACCCCTTCCATCTCACCCCGTCTGATGAGAATCACCACGCCAAATGCCCCTAAATTCATAAAAGCATAAATGAATAAATAAAGGAGGAGACTAGAGATACCATCCTGATTACCCACCACCAAACCGATCAGGGCGTACCCCGCATGGGCTATACTCGAATAGGCCAGCATCCGTTTTATATTTGTTTGAGAAATTGCAACCACATTTCCAAGTATCATCGTTGCAACGGATAAAACAATCAAAAGGGCGGTCCAATTTTCTTTAATTCCACCGAAGGCTTCTAAAAAGACACGTAAAAATATGGCGAAGCTAGCCGCTTTGGGGCCAACCGACATAAAAGCCGTCACTGAGGTTGGAGCCCCTTGGTAGACATCCGGGGCCCACATATGAAACGGAACGGCTGCAACTTTAAAACCAAACCCAATCACCAAAAGAATAACGGCTAGTATCAACGCCGGACCTGAGAATTCTGTTTGAACAATAAAAGCAGAAACCCCTTTTAAATGGGTGGTCCCAGTTAGACCATAAAGAAGGGAAATGCCATAAAGGAGGATTCCAGAAGAAAATGAACTGAGAACAAAATATTTGGCGGATGCTTCTGTAGATTTTGGTTCAAACCGTTTAAACCCCGCCAGTACGTAAAGCGAGATGGCTGTTAACTCCAGACCTAAATAAATGGTAATGAGGTCCGACCCTGACACCATTAACATCATGCCCGAGGTTGCTAAAAGCAAAAAGGCATAGTACTCGCCCAAATGAACCCCCTCTAATTTAAGATAATTAATCGACATCAAAATTGTTATCGCTGTAATGGTATAAAAAAGGAACTTAAAAAACGTGGAAAAGGGGTCCAAAATAAACATGCCGCTAAAGGCTTCAATTTCAAGGCTCATGAAACGATAACTTGCAAAAAAGGCCAGGCCCAAAGCCAAAAGGGACGTCCATGCGAGATGTACTTTTTTCTCATTGGAAATAAAAGGATCAAAAACCAAAATGATACAGGCATAAAGAACAATAATTAATTCGGGAAGAATGGCATAAAGATCGGTTATTGGAAACGTCATTGAACCCCACCCTCAGATTGGGAAACCACCACCGGCAAATCGATGCTGGCTGTATAATGGTCTAATAAATTTTCTACCGTTGAATGCATGACATCCAAAAAGGGACCGGGATAAACACCAATCCAAAATACCAATAGGGCAAGGGGAACCAGGGTAACGGCCTCCCTCAGATTAATATCGGCTAATTGTCTATTACTTTCTTTCGTGATGGGACCAAAGAGGACCCGTTGGACCATCCATAAAAGGTAAACGGCCGCCAGGATAATTCCTAACGTCGCCAAAACCGCCACAAAGGGATTCTGGAGAAAGGCCCCGATCAGGACCAAAAACTCTCCCACAAAACTATTGGTCCCCGGTAAACCCAAGGAGGAAAGGGAAAAAATAACCAGAAGCGTGGCAAATACCGGCATATTCTTGGAGATACCTCCATAATCCCCTATGAGACGGCTATGAGTCCTGTCATACAAAATACCCACACACAAAAAGAGGGCCCCGGTGGTAATTCCATGGTTGATCATTTGAAGGAGCCCCCCTTCAATTCCCTGCGTATTAAAAACAAAAAGGCCCAGGGTCACAAATCCCATGTGACTGACACTCGAATAAGCAATTAATTTTTTAAGATCATTTTGGGCCAACGCCATATAGGCGCCATAAATAATCGCAATTACGGAGAGACCCAAAATCATTGGGGTAAAAAAGTTCGAGGCATTTGGGAGGATCGGAAGACAGAATCTCAAAAACCCATAAGCACCCATTTTCAGTAAAACGGAAGCTAAGATTACACTTCCAGCCGTCGGTGCTTCCACATGGGCATCGGGAAGCCAGGTATGAAAAGGGAACATGGGAACCTTCACTGCAAAGGCCGCAAAAAATGCCAGGAAGAGCCAAACCTGAAGACCAGGGCTATAACTCCCGTTCATCAGCTCGAGAATATTAAAAGTTCCCCCTCCTTCAAAATAAAGCACAATAATCGCAACCAACAGCAAAAGACTCCCCACCAGGGTATAGAGGAAAAATTTGATGGCAGCATAAACCCGATTGGGTCCCCCCCACACCCCAATGATCAAGTACATGGGAATGAGCATGGCTTCCCAAAAGATGTAAAAGAAAATAAAATCAAGGGCACAAAAAACACCCAGCATTCCAGTTTCCAACACCAATAGGGAGATCATAAACTCCTTCACCCTTGAAGATATAGCATTCCAAGAACAAAGCACGCAGAGGGGTGTAAGAAACGTCGTCATTAGAACCAGAAGGATACTGATCCCATCAATCCCTAATCGGTAATGGATATTTAGCGATTGTATCCATTGATGATACTCTGTAAATTGCATCTCGTGAGTGGAGGTATCAAACAAGAAGAACAAAGGCAGGGAAGCAAGGAAAACCGCACTGGAAGTACCCAAGGTGGCCCATTTGATGGTTTCAACATTGCGAAGGGAAAAAACCAGTAAGGCTCCAAACAGGGGAAGAAAAATAACCAGCGTCAATAAAGGGAAATCTGAAGAATTATCCATCATTTGGATTTACGTTCACCTAAAATTTAAAACAAAGGGTCTTTAATTGATGTACAAAATCCCTACCAAATCTTAATAGTAAAACCCGAATCTATTTTGATCACCCAACTAGGAGCCTGAGCAATTAGTCTTGATATTTTGTGAAGGGATGGTATGTTTAGGCAAAATCGTACTGCACTAATATACCTGCCAGTTTAACTATGCCCACACGGCAGACAGGTTATCTTTACATCCCACCGATGCCTTCTTCTTTTCATGTAACCCCTTCAAGGGATCCGATCAATTCTTTTCGCTGAAGAAGGGACGTGATTTTTTTCAGATTGAATGCCGCACAAACCAAGTTCCACTCGCTCCGAACGTTCGAAAGCCCTCGATAGAAATATCGTCTAAAACCCATCCCACATTTGATCTGGCCGAAGACCGGCTCCACCGTGCTCTTGCGACGCCGATAAATCGCTTGCATCTCAGGCCTCTCTTTGATCTCCCTCAACCGCCGCATCGCTAAATGGCTCTTTCGAACCGTCAACGTGGCATATCCCTTCCGTCGGCTCCATCGGCCGCAGGAACAGCAACTCTCCCCTTGACTCCGGTAGACGGCCCGCTTGCCATTCGGCGTC
>DASWJH010000115.1 GCA_036397255.1 Nitrospiria bacterium | reverse complement strand
TCTCTCTCCTACCCCGATTTCAAATTCTAAGGGCAGAAGGTGGGTACTGACCTTTGGCCCATTATCGGGGTCTTTTCGTGTATACAGGTATTCCACCTGTCCAAACATTCTTCCCCGAGGGGGTGTGGCCGCAATCTCGGTTCCCAGTGGTTCTAAAATATGGGCTGCGAATACATCGTTATTGATTGCAAAACTCAAACCCAAAAAAACAAAAATTACGAATATTTTATTTTTCATTTTACTCCCCTTTTTAATCTCCTAAAAATTTTTTTATAGGCCTTCCTCAGTTGTCACTTTTCTATAATATTTCAAAACCTCAAGGCCCTTAAAAAATATGGCAAGCCAAATTGCCAAAAGCAAAGAGGTCCCAAAGGGAATGAAAAAAGTCTTTTCCGCAAGACGGAGAGCCCGCTCGGCTCCTAAAAACGGAATCCCCAACATTAAGGTTAACCACCCAAAGGGATACAGCATTCCCAGGGATGTCAACGCAATCAATGTGTTTTTCACCCATGGGTGGAAACCTGCATTGAAAATGATAATAACCAGGACAAACGCCAACAATCCCACCCCATGCCCATGAAGGTGAAACGTATGGAGCCTGGAAAGAACCTCAGAGGAAACCTTTGCCAAAATGGTTCGGTCAATATCCTCTAGTCCCGTTAGGCCGTGGACCTCGGGCTGGTTTCTGGCTTTTTCAGTGGCAAGGGACTGAATCTGCTCCGGAATCCTTCCCAACATGGCTCCGGCTAATTCCCCCATTCCAAATAAAAGTAGGCAGGCAAAGATAAGAATTGGCGAAGGGGATTTAAGCATCATAGGGTTTCTCCTTTCGGGTAAAAAATAAGAATACCCCTCTCCAATTTGGAATAAATCCCTAGGTTTCCCCCATACACAACACGGCTGTTATGAGAAGAACCCCTTGAAGAAGGACTTCAAAACGGAAAAAAAGATCTCAGGTTTTCAAAAAAGCTTTAACGAATTTGAAGATTTAAGGCAGGGGGAGATCTGGGTCTTAGGTGGGAATAAGTGAGATGAAAAATGAAAAAAAGGAATAACGGTTTTATTCTTTCAACAAGAGGGTGAAAACTTAAATTAAGGGTTTGGTCTGTTGATGAAAGAAAATTGGAGACCGCACACATCCAAGCGCATGAAAAAGAGGAATGCTGTTCCGAATGGTGGGAAGTTTGCCTGTGATCTAGGATATGATGGCTAAACCCTAGAGCAGTAAAGCCCCAGAAAAAAATTAAAAGAACCACCAAAAACAGGGCTATTTTTTTAATAGATTGATCTGGCTTCATAATTAAAAAAATCTTAAGGGTTTGCTCCTTGAACCCGTAGCAATCATTTCAAAAAGGAACAAACTCTTATCTCAATAAAACCTATACCAACTTTACATCCCTAAATGGGCCTTGAGGATTTTTGAATCTGCGATGGCTGGATTTTTGGGAGCCAGTTCAAGGGCTTTTTTGAAATGCTGTGTGGCTTCCCCATGGTTACCTAATTTATCTAGGGAAAGCGCAAGATTAAAGTGGGCCTCTGCCAATTTTTCATCCGCTTTCACCGCTTCCCGGAAATGTTCCTCGGCCACACCCCAATGATCCTTGTTATAATGTTTAATCCCTTCGGCGTTTGGTGCCTCTCCGGCGGATCCTCGAGATGCTGATAATGCTTTTTCAGATCCTGCTTCTACCGTTTCCACGGCCAATCCCAGAAATAAGCCAGCAAACAAAGCAAGCATACCGTATCCAACAATTTTTTTCATTATTAACCTCCCGTTTTTTATTTTTGAACCACCTCATTCTTTTTAAAAACCAGTTTTTGAGTTGGCCTCACACCAATTCTCAACATGATAGGTGGCCCCTTTTGCAAAACACTATTCTAAATACACATTCTCTCCAAATCAACTGGTGTAGTGCATCATAAGTCCCTTGACTTTGACTGTCTTTCCGGGCTTGACCCGGAATCCAGTCTTTCCGAACTGGATTCCGGATTAAACATTCGGGAATGACGGCAAGTTGGGTTTCGGAAATTAGGGTAAGTGCGTTTTCGGGAATGACAGCAAGGGTTTTTCAACATCCCTTTACCGTTTTGTTCCTGAAATACCTTGAATATACAAAACCCGTTATTCCCACTTCAATCCTTTGCTCCTCCCGCTTCCCTCCTCCGTCATTCCCGCGCAGGCGGGAATCTAGAATTTTAGGTAATTGTTGGAACACAACACCGGTTCCATGTTTAAATTCTTCGAGACTCTTTTTCTACGGCAAAATAGACATTTCGGGCCTCACCGGGTTTTCATTAGCCTCCCGTCACCGGTTCGGTCTCTTCCAAAGGAATTTCGTGGACCTTACCCAGGGTGGAAAGAGGGGAATCAAATTCATCCTGTTTTCCCACTGCCAAAATGATCAACCCCTCAGGTTTTAAATATTGCTGAGCAACCCGTAGTATATCTTTTTTGGTGACCTGGGCCACGCGATCCCGAAAAGTGTCCAAAAAGTCCTTTGGAAGACCCATATATTCCAAACGCATTTGCCGTGTGACGATCTGGGTGGGGTTGGCGAATGAGAAAACAAAAGAATTTAAAAAAGAATCCTTGGCCTGCTTTAACTCTTCGTCGGAAACCGCCTCCTCCCGAATCCGCTTAATCTCATTCAAAATGGCGTTTATGGCTTGCAGCGTTGAAGCGGACTTGGTTTCACTATAAGCCAAAAAAATGCCCACCTCAAAATCCCCCGGCTGAAAAATGCTTCCCGCGGAATAGGCCAACCCTTGCCGGGTCCGAACCTCCTGAAACAACCGACTGCCAAAGCCTCCGCTACCCAAAATATCATCCATCACTGAAAGGGCAAAAAAATCAGGATTGTCCCGTTTCACTCCGAGATGTCCCATACGAATGGTGGTTTGGGGAATGTCCTTAAAAATATAATTGATGGAAGGGTTCACCTCTTGATGGACGGGAGGAACGGGAGGGAACACCACCTCTTTTTCTTGCCATGGGGAAAAAACCTCGGTCAGTTTCCGGATGAGTTCATCCTTCTTGATATCCCCGGAAACGGCAATCAATACATTATTAGGACGGAAAAAGTTGCGATGAAAAGCCAGCAGATCTTCCCGTTGGATACGCTGAATGCTCTCTACTGTGCTTTCACGACCATAAGGATGGAGCTCTCCGTATACCAGTTTTTGGAAGGTCCGAGCAGCAATGGAATGGGGAGAATCGTTTCGTCTCAGGATTCCTTCGATGACACCCCGTTTGGTTAATTCCAGCTTTCCCTCTTCAAAAGCGGGGTGCATCAGGATGTCCGCGAATAAGGTCAACCCTTGATCCAAATCTTTACGCAAAAGATTCAAATTCGCAGTGCCTCGTTCCTGTTCGATTCCGATATTCAATTCCGCAGCCATAAACTCCAATTCTTCATCAATGGCATCACTGCTTTTGTTTAGAGTTCCCCCCCTGCGCATGACCGCCCCAGTAAGCCCCGCCACACCCACTTTGTCGGGCGGATCATAAATATCTCCGGTTTTGATCATCAGCTGAATATTCACCAAGGGAAGGGTGTGGTCTTCTAAAAAATACAAAATCATCCCTTTGGGAAGGACAATCCGGTCGGCCTTCGGGGGATCAAAATCCACGGGATCAAATTTCATTTGTCTGGGATCGGCACCATATAAAGTTGGGGTGCCCGCCCACAGAAACCCCACCAGAAAAAACCCAAAAATGAAATCCCTAAAAAAGAACCTCATGAACCTCTGTCCTCCTCTTTAAATTCCTTGTTGGTCGGAATATTCTTTTTAACCAGAGTAGCGACGGTTCTATTTTCTTTGGTAAAGTATGTTTTAGCCACCCGCATGATATCCTCGGGAGTCACCTTCCCAATATCTTCGCGGGCTTTCAAAATGTAGCGCCAGCTCCCCGCAATGGTTTCAAAATAGGCCAATTGAGAAGCCATCCCGCTATTGGATTGTAGAGATCGAATAAGAGATGCATCCAGTTGATTTAAAATCTTCTGAAGATCCCGCTGCCCCACCGGTTCCTCTCCCAAACGGACCAACTCTTCATAAATGGCATTTTCAACCTCTTGGGTGGTGTGGGGGGACCGGGGAATGGCATCAATCATAAAGAGATTCGTAAATCGAGCCCCCGGAACACCCGTTGAGGTAGACACCGAAACAGCCAATTGCTTTTCTTGAACAATCTTTTTATAAAAACGAGAGGTCCTTCCATTGGAAAGAAGCGAATCAATCACATCGAATACCACCTCATCGGGATGGTGGATCCCAGGTTTGTGATACCCAACCATCACGGCGGGATTGGCATCAAAAACAATTTCAACACGCCGCTCCCCTTCTTGCGGGGGTTCTTGGGTTTCCACTGGGGGAATAAAGGACCGTGTCTTAATCTTTCCGAAGGTTTTCTCCAGTGTTTTGATAAGGGCTTTTGCGTTAACATCCCCCACAATGGCAACCACCGCATTGTTGGGCCCATAATAGGTTTCAAAAAAAGACTGGGTTTCCGGTCGTGTGAGTTGAGCAATGTCGGAAGACCACCCGATGACCGGTAACCGGTAAGGATGCGCGATAAAAGCCGTTGCCAAAAACGCTTCATAAAGTTTACCCATGGGATTGGCTTCATAGCTTCTTCGCCGCTCCTCCATGACCACATCCCTCTCCTTATAAAACTCCCGAAGAACCGGGTAAGACATCCGCTCCTGCTCCATCGCAATCCAAAAAGGAACCCGGTTAGAAGGCAAACTGACCACATACCGGGTAAATTCCTGCCCCGTTCCAGCGTTAAAACCCACACCCCCCTGGCGCTCATAGAGCGTGCTGAATTCATTTGGAACCACAAATTCATCCGCTTGTTTCTGCAGTTCCTCAAAACGCGATTTCAACCCCTTCAGACGTTGGATTTCCCCCCTTTCTCCTAGAGCCTCCTCGCGTTTAATCTCTTCCAACACCCGGTCCATTTCCCCTAAAACTTTTTTTTCTTTCCGGTAATGGGTGGTACCGATGGTCTGGGTTCCTTTAAAAGCCATATGTTCATAAAGATGCGCAATGCCTGTAATGCCTGCATGTTCATTGACGCCACCCACCCGATAGGAAATATTAAAAGAGACCAACGGGACTTGAGGACGTTCCACAATTAAAACCTGCATACCATTCTGGAGGGTATGCTCCACCACCAAGCCCTCTAAATCTTGTCCGGGCAAAGGGGTTTTTAAGGTGAATAAAAAAAACACCACAAAGGAGAAAACCACCCAAAAACGTTTCATTCGATATGCTCCTTAAGCTCTAAAATATTGTCGCAGAAAAAATCGGGCTCTGCCTTTTTCAACCCATCCCGATCCCCCAAACCATATCCCACCGCACATACCTTGACCCCTGCCTCCTGCCCCGCCTTAATATCATTGACACTATCTCCAATCATCAGCGCCCTTTGTGGGGAGACCGCCAGTCTTTCCAATGTGGAAAGAATCATATCCGGATGGGGTTTGAGTCGTACAGTAGTATCACTTCCGATGATGAAATCAAAATGGTGATGAGCATTTAAATCCTGCATAAGTTTATTGGTATACTCTGCAGGTTTATTGGTGACCACAGCCTTCTTCTTATGGTTAAAGTGCTCCAGGACGGATATGACCCCCGGGTAAAAACAGGTGGTATCCGTCAGATGTGTCATATAGTGTCCCCGAAACAAGGTTAAAGCCCTCTCGAAATGGCCCGCCCCGAAACCATCCAAGGACCGCTCCAACAGTTTACGGACACCATCCCCGACATAGGTGTAAATGAGTTCCGGAGGTTTGGAAGGAAGGCCAAAATCCTCCAAGGTCAAATTCACCGCCGTTGCCAAATCCTGTTTGGTATCAAACAGGGTTCCATCTAAATCAAACATTAACAGGTCAATGGGCCACATGTTCTGAAACACCTTTAGGAAAAATAAAGATTCCCGCAGCAAGACTGCGAGGTATTCAAAGGAAAACCTGAATCCTCAAATCCCCCTTTTCCAAAGGGGGAAGCTAAGCGGTCACCCCGTACCACCCTAAGGGGAATAGAAGTTTAAATTTTAACCAAAAAACTCCTTTCCGCTCATGAAGAAAAACGGAAAGGAGCGATTTTCTTTTATTCTATTTTTCATCATCTCATACTTTATTTCTCGTTGCAATTTTTACAAAATTCAGGTAGGGTGTGGATCTTTTAGACCCAACAGAATGGGGGGTAAAATCCCCCCCCCCAAAAGCATCCTTTCCCGGAAAGGGAGAAATCGTTTAGGTTTTCTTACCAAAAGCCGTAGGTTAAACCAAGTTGTGATTGACACAAACAAACCCTTGGGAGAATCATGGCCAAAAAGAAGATCATAAAAAAAAGAACCAAAAAAACCTCTGCCCCAAAAGTAACTCGGAAAAAAACCGGAAAAAAATCCATGGGAACCGCACCCAAACCCAAGAAAACTGTCAGAAAAACCCCCGCCCCCTCAAAACCCGTGAAAGAGGCTCTTTCAAAACGGATGCTTCAGGTGGCCAACGACATGGTCGCCTTTAACATGCTAATTTCTCATCTGCTTCGCCCTATTGCGGGAGAACCCCTTGCCGAAGGGGCTTCATTGGATGAAATGTCGGAACGGTTGCGGGCAATCCAGAATAACCTGGAAACCGTTTTAGCCCACCACCCCGTCATGACACAAAAAATTACAGAGGCCTATACCCGAGTGGAAACCTTATGGAAGGCCCATCAAACAACCCCGCAGGAAGATCCAAACTTTCAAAAAATTCAAAATGAAGCCAAAGAGGAAAGTCAACGGGCAAAGGAAACCTGTGCTGCCATGAGTGATCTGGTGGCAGCCCTTCGTTGTATCACATGAGGAATCTTCAGACGATCAAAGGGAAAAGCCATCCCCATTGGAAGGAGTAGGTACCCACAGGCAGAGCCCATGGCAATTTTAAATAGAGTCTGTATTTTAACATTCAACTTGCTGAATTTGCGTTGAAAAAGTATAGTAGGGAAACAAAATCAGCAAGGAGGATCAATGGAGCTTTTGAACGAACTTTCTTTCACGCTTGAGAAACCGCACTGGGCGGTCAACCC
>DASWJH010000114.1 GCA_036397255.1 Nitrospiria bacterium | reverse complement strand
TTATTATTAAAACCATCGGCAACTAAATGCCTTAAAAATCCTCTTTAGAATAATTTTCACCTTTTTCATTTTATTAAAAGATAGCTTTCCTAAGGTCCTTCTGACCAACCGTTGATCGATCGTCACAATTTTTCCTAGTTTGATAATGGAGGGTTTCGGCAAACCCGCCATTTTTTGAATCCTTCCTGTTAAGAGATCGTCATATGGGGAGATCTTTTTTGGAACTTGGGAGGTGATGGAGGCCAGAATGACATCGGGATGGGTAGAGTTATAATGGTTGGAGGAAATGATAAAGGCAGTGCGTTGTTTGGTTGTGGTCAAATCGGTGAAAGGAAAAGGAATCAGACGACTTGACCTTGTTTAAAGCTTATCATAGACCTGGTCCTCAGGATTATCCCAGAACCTAAAGGAAGACTCCGTTGCCTTTAATAACCCTAAGTCCGAAGTTTGTCAATTTAAATGATTCTGGACCACTTAAAATATTGGGCGGGAGGTGCAAAATTATGATGGCTTTAAATACACCTCTATTTGAAATACGGGGCAACCTTATTTTCTTGATCCACGGACCTCCATAAAATGTATTTTCGCAGGCTAAACAGAGGTTTACCTGATGTCGTGTGGAGCAGGAGTGGGCCTTTGAGTCGAGGGTTATGAGGCTGTAGCGCAGTTTTTTTAATTAGCGTTTCCTCCTAAGTTATGCTAAACTAAAAAAACTGTTTAATTTCGGAGAAGTCTAATGAGTAATATTGAAAACATCGAACAGGAAATTCAAAAATTAACGCCATCGGAACTGGGAGATTTTCGCAAATGGTTCCAACAATTTGATGCCGAGAATTGGGATAGGCAGATCGAAGAAGATGTGAGGGCCGGCAAATTAGATACTCTGGGGGAGGCTGCGATCAAAGCGTTTAAAACCGGTGGGTGCACGGAGATTTGAAGCATTTCGCCTCTCCTGAGTTTTGGGCTTGTTACAAAGAACTTCCTCCACCTATCAAAAAGCTCGCCGACAAATGTTATACTCTCCTGAAAAACAATCCTCATCATCCATCTTTGCATTTCAAGAAAGTTGGCCGTTTTTGGTCCGCTCGTATTGGCCTTTATTACCGTGCTCTCGCGGTTGAAATCCCTGAAGGAACACTTTGGTTCTGGATCGGCAGCCACGCAGATTATGATAAATTGTTGGGCTAATTCCTCTTTAGACCTTCAAAAAGATCTAATCTGAGTAGAGTCAATTAAACTGTAAAAGGTGTTGTAAAGCTCGTTGGTGGGCGTGCGTAGGTATCTACTAGGAAATCTCGATTTGTAATCGGCAAGGCGGCCCTAAACCTCGTTTTGCGGCAACAAGAACTCCCGTTAAAGGCATCACCCCTAAATTTATAATTCTTCTTTTCAAGTGATTATCTTGCTGACCCCGACCTTTGAATTTTCCCTCTTTGATAATACCTACTCTCCCTTAAAATTCCCCCTTTGGAAAAGGAGCAACCCAAAACCTCCCCCTTTCACAAAGGGGGATTGAGGGGGATTTTTAAATCATTTTTCCCCTGTAGACCCCAAAGCCCTGTTACGGGGATCTTATTTGGTAAGGAATCAGTCCCTTTTTTTAATTCTTGACTTATCTTACCCTTTTTTCCTAAAGGCTTTTGAAGAAAATTTCCTTTTTCCAAAATAAAGATTTCTTAAAAGGGGAATATCTTTTCTGGAAAAGGCCGATCGAAGGATTTTTAGTGATAACTTTAAATTTTTTAAAAAAATTTATTTTGCTACAAAAATGTAGCGGAGGTTCAACTTTTAAAAATTTTTAAGGCACTTATGAATAACTTTGAAATCGATAACAAAGCAAAAGAGAGATTTTTTATTGACCAATATTGACATCGGGTTAAATTCACGAAGTTTTTGGAATGAAATTTGCTTTAGTTTATTCATTTTAATTTTATAATTCTGAATGAGAAATACTACAATTTGTGATTGACATTCTGATTATTCGCTGGTATTTTCCAAAACTGTTTTTTTTGAAATTGTCCCTGGGTTCCTTTTCTAAATGGGAGTTTGAATGCTCAACCGGACCTCTCTTTGTTCTCATTCCTTCCTTAGCGTTTCTCTCTTTTTAATTTGTCTACTGGTATTGTTTTCTCCATTGGAGGTTTTTGCAGGGAATTTTACCGTTTTCGGACCTCAAAACTATACACGGGGTTCCGGAAGTCCCGAGCCCGTGGTCTTTAACTTTTCCGTTTTAAATCCCGAAACCGAATATACCCTTAAAATTACAAACGGCGGACTGGAGGATGACCAGTTCGAACTGGTCTCAAGCTCGGAATTTTTGTTAAATGGGGTTGAAATCGTCGGCCCCAACGAATTCAACCAGAATGTGAGCTATATTGAGAAGCCGATCACGGTCAATACCGCCAATCAATTTTCCGTGGAATTAAGGGGAAAACCCGGAGGTGGTTTAACGGTTGAAATTGTAGGGCTGGATAATGATCCTCCCACCATCACAGCTTTATTGGATATTCAACCCAACGGGGCAGGATGGCACAATCAGGATGTCACGGTGAGTTTTTCATGCGATGATGCCATCTCAGGCGTGGCCGCCTGTTCCGATTCCATTATCGTGAATTTGGAAGGTGCGGCCCAGGTTATTACGGGAACGGCCATTGATCATGCAGGGAATTCCCAAACCGCATCTGTTGTTATTAACCTTGATAAAACCCCGCCGGTTTTAAACTCATCAACTGATCCGATCCCCAATGCCAATGGATGGAACAATTCCGACCCGACTATCAGTTTCAGTGCTACGGATGCTCTCTCCGGTTTGGTTTCGGTTTCTCCCGATGTGACGGTCACAACGGAAGGGGCCAACCAGATCATCACCGGGACGGCAACGGATCTCGCGGACAATATCGCAACATTGGATGTTACGGTCAATCTGGATAAAACCGCCCCTATTATTTCTGCCACTTCTTCACCACTACCCAATGCCAACGGGTGGAATAATACGGATGTAAATGTCAGTTTTACAGGCACAGACAGTTTATCTGGGATTGATACCCTTACCCCGCAAATAACGGTAACCTCCGAAGGTGCCAATCAATTGATCACCGGAACGGCTGTAGACATGGCGGGAAACAGTTCAACCGCGAGCGTTACTTTAAACATCGATAAAACCCCTCCGAGCCTTATACTGACTTCACCACCCGATGAATTGGCGACCAATCAAACCGTTTTATCTGTCACAGGAACCGCAACAGATGCCAATACCGTTTCCGATGTCAGCGTCAACGGAACCTCAGCCAATCTCTTAGGGGACGATTTCGAATTGGCCCTGGCCCTGACGGAGGGAGCCAATACCGTCATCGTGACCGCGACCGACATTGCCGATAATAGCACGACACAGACTCGGACTGTTTCGGTTGATAGTATCGCCCCTGTGGTAACCATATCCTCTCCCGCTAACCTCTCAACCTCCAACCTCTCGACAGTTTCTGTCACCGGGACCATCGACGACCCCGATGCGACCCTAGAGGTCAACGGGGTGGATGCAACCATTACCGGGAATACCTACGCAGCGGACATCACATTGGGTGAGGGAACACGGTTTATCACGGCCGTGGCCCAGGACCCCTTGGGAAACACGGGGACGGCCAATATCTCCGTCACGATCGACACCACGCCGCCCAGAGTGATCCTCAACACACCAATAGATGGGGCGACGGTTTATGCATCCCCCGTCACCGTGACGGGGATGATCAACGATATTGTTTCGGGAACGGTCAACGGGAACAACGCCACGGTGACGGTCAACGGCGTTCCGGCTACCGTATCCAACCGGGGATTTATGGCCGAAAACGTCTCCTTAAATCCCGGCCCCAACACCATTACGGCCGTCGGGACGGATACGGCGGGGAATCAGGCCCAGGCCAGCATTACGGTCAATCTGGACACAAGCGCCCAGGCCAGAATCAACATTATTTCGGGCAACAACCAGACCGGGACCATCGGGGCTCCACTTTCTCAAGCCTTGGTAGTAGAATTACGGGATGCGCAGGGGAACCTCATGGTGAATCATCCCGTGACCTTTAATGTCATCCGGAACAACGGTTATTTCGATGGCGGCCCCAGGAAGGTGACCCTCAATTCCGATTCACTCGGAAGGGCTCAAGTGACCTGGACACTGGGAACCTATGCGGGAGCGGGGGAGAACCGGGCGGAGGTCACTGCCATGGGGATTTCCGCCAAAGCGCTTTTTACCGCCACGGGAGTTGCGGGCACCGCGGCATTGATTCATCCCGTCAATTTCAGCGTCTTCCGGGGTGAGGCGGGAAATGCCTTACCGGAGCCGATGCAGGTCATCGTCAGTGATGAAAAGGGAAATCCCGTCCAAGGTGTGTCCGTAACCTTTACGGTCGTAAATGGAGATGGATTGGTGAATAATCAAACACAAATCGACGTCCTATCCAACAGTGACGGAAAGGCCCATGTGACCTGGGTCCTGGGGCCGGAGGAGGGGATTACGAACAATAAAGTAGAAGCGACCTTTCCGAATAATCCCGGCCTTCCCGTGACCTTTGTGGCATCCGGGGTCATTCCCGGAAATCCGGAAGACACCTCTTTTTCAGGCATCGTGTTGAGCAATACGGAGGAACCCATACCAGGAGTGGAGGTTTCCGTATTAAATACGCCGTTAGAGACACAGACTGACGATCAAGGCCAGTTTCGACTCACGGGGGTTCCGGTGGGTGCCATACATCTCATCGTGGACGGGACCACCGCGACGATTCCGGGGACCTGGCCCACGCTGGAGTTTCAAGTGAATACCGTATCCGGCCGTGATAATACCGTGGGAATGCCGATTTATCTTTTGCCCATCGATGTTCAAAACGCTCAAACGGTCAGCCCATCTCAAAGTGCGAGCCTCCAGGTCAGCAACGTGGCGGGGTTCTCATTGGACATTCCCGCGGGAAGCGTGACCTTCCGTGACGGATCCCAGACAGGCTCTGTATCCGTGACTCAAGTCCACCGGGACAAGGTCCCCATGCCCCCGCCCAATGGCTTAAACCCGAAACTGGTCTTCACCATCCAGCCTCCGGGTGCTGTTTTTGATCCCCCTGCACCAATTTCCTATCCTAATATTGATAACCGGCTGCCCGGAGAGATTGTGGACCTGTATTCCTTTGATCATGACCTGGGTCAGTGGGTGGGGATTGGGACAGGCACGGTTTCACAGGACGGGGCTTTTATTGTTTCAGATCCGGGTGTGGGGATTATTGAAGGGGGGTGGCATTTTCCGGCACCTCCAGAATTAATTTCGAGGAAAACGATTTCAAAAATCAAATGTGGTGGAAAGACAATTGAGGAAGTTGGTTGGGAAGTTTGGATTCAAGAATCGGTTTCATTTTTAAAGCAAGTAGACCAACATAAAAATAATTATCTTAAAGAGGTTATGGATCTTTCCTCTTTCGTAGATTTTGAATTTATTAACCATGCTGAAAGAACATTGGCGGATACTTGTGACACCCAAAAGACTATTGGTGGTTGTTTTAATCCAAATAATGAAACGATTTTTATTATTGTGGATGATCCTTTGATTGCAGAGAATAACGGCCCAGCATTCCATGTCCTGCTTCATGAGCTTTACCATGCTGCTGTTTACGAACGTAAAATGGATTCCAATAATGATGGTGTTCCCGATTTAGGGCCAATTTTTGATGAGGATGAAGATGGAGCCCCCGATGATATTGATCCAAGTTTTCGAATAGATGGTGTTACGCCAAGATTCGATATACACGAAGGAGCGACTATTTTTGGCGTAAAAATGAACCCGGTTTGTCAGAAATTGGGATAGGCAAAAAATGACGGTTTTTAAGGAAAACCTCAAAATATTTTATTTTCAACAACTTTTATTAATTTTATTTTTTCCCTTGAATTCCTTTGGGGAAAGAACACAAATCCAATCTTTTGTTTCCCAGGATGGCAAAGCTGAATTAATAATTTTTAAGTCCCAAGTAGATCTTCAATTTGAAGGGGGGGAAATTATTACCCCGTACAAAGAAGAATATACACAATTATTTATAGAGGAGCTCAGAAATAAAAGTTTTGAAATAAGACTTTCGGCACTACAATCCTTATTAATTATGGTGGAAGGCATGGACATTCCTAAAGATATCCTTGAAACTCTTTACACAAATCTTAAAGGTTCTGGACAGGATAAAATTTTCTCAAAGGAACAAAATCTTGAGCTAGAGAAAGCCTACGAGGAAGCTTTATGGGTTATCGAATATAAAAGAATTTCATCTATGGAAGAAAAATTGGATTTTTTAGAATCTGCTTTAATGCAAAATTCTCCCAGAAAAGGTCCCAACTATTTTTCCACCTTTTATGAAGTTAAATCAGTGAGCTTTCTTGCTAAGACAGGTACAGATGAGGCAAAAGAGATTCTAGAGAAAGCCTTAATTTTGGAACAAAATAGGGAACGACCTTATGGAAGATTTTTGAAAAGCATTGAAAATGGGATTGAAGAAATCTCTCTACGCCAAGAGGTAATGGCTTTACGTCAAAGTGTTAAAAAGATGAGCCCTTCCAAGGAAATCCAAGCCATTAAGCGCTTTCTTTATGAACACAAGACCCCTAAAACTGTTTCGGGATATCCTGATCCCTGGCCTGTTAAACGATTAGCCGAAATCAAAAATGTTGAGTCCATTAAAGTTCTGAGAGAAATTTGGGAAGATAAAACTTTTACCTATGGCTACCGAGTTCATGTGGAAGACATTTTTCTTAGACTTGACATCATTAAGCCCGAAGAAAAAATAGTATTGAGGCCAATCATATGAGATTTTTTATTAGAGCTATACCTTTATTTTTTACATTCCTTTTATTTCCAATTTTGGCCCACTCACTTACAGAAATTAAAGAATTTGATGCAATTACCCAACCTGACTGTGTAGTTAGTGTCCTTAACCAAACAGTTCCTGTTATTCCTGATGGTGAAATTGAAATAAATAATGTGCCTGTCGATGGGAGTCCGTTAACGGCTCGTCTGAATTGCACCAATGGAGCAATCCGGTTTGGAGGAAAAACAGCGCTTATTAATCCTCCCCTAGATGGAATAGTTGATTTTGGAATTTTGGAAGTCACAGGGTTACCACCAATTATTGATTTCCTTTCCCTTACTTCCTCAAAACTCTCCTTGACTAGTCTTGGTGACACAGCTCAGTTTACAGTCACCGGAACCTATGATGACGGGACCACGGCGGATGTGACCGGCGAGCCCGATACGGTCTACACCACCAGCAATCCGAATATCGCCACGGTGAGCAGTTCAGGGTTGGTGACAGCGGTTTCTTCCGGAACGGTGGTATTGTCTGCAAGCAAGGATGGTGTTCTGTCGACATTGCTTATGATGGTGAGTACGGGAACTGCAGGAGACTCCGATGGGGACGAAATTCCGGATGATTATGAGACCGCCAACGGCCTGAATCCCAACGATCCCTTTGATGCGGATTTGGATCCCGATGGGGACGGGCTGACCAACTTGCAGGAGTTTCAGACCGGAACCGATCCAAACGTGGCCGATACCGATGGAGACGGCATCTCCGACGGCGCGGAGGTGGCCGGAACCAGCGGGTTTGTGACCAATCCCCTCTTGGCCGACACCGATGGAGACGGGATTCGGGATTTACTTGAGATCCAGACTGGAAGCGATCCCACTGATGCCGGGAGCTTTAATTTGGCCCAGGCCTTAACCTCAATCGATGTGACCCCATCAAATTTTATCCTGGCGTATAACACTATCCTTAACCAAGATGCCACAAGGCAGCTGACCGTGACTGGGAATCTGTCGGATGGGACTACCATTAATCTCACCTCCACAAATAAGGGAACCAATTATACATCCTCGGATCTTTTGATCTGTAACTTCGGTGCCACCGATGGGGAGGTCTTCGCGGGCCAGGATGGGCTCTGTACGCTGACTGTTTCCAACAGCGGTTTCTCCGATACCGCAAGCGTGACGGTTGAAACCTTCTCTCCCGTTCCCTTATCTTTTGTGGATCTACCGGGCATACCCTACAATCTGGATGTCCGAGACAATTATGTTTATGTTGCCGATGGGGTGGGAGGGCTGCAGGTGGTGGATGTCTCCGACCGAAGTTTTCCTCAGATCGTCAGCTCTGTCAATACCCCCGCAACCAACGTTCAGGTAGTGGGAGATATGGCCTATTTATCGGGAGGCAGCGGAATAGGCTTGTATATAGTGGATATCTCCGATCCTTTAAATCCACAACTGCTGGGGAGTGTGGATACACCCGGGTTGGCCTGGGATGTGGCGGTCTCGGGCAACCGTGCCGTCATTGCCGATGAAGGTCCGGGGATTCATCTGGTGGATATCAGCGACCCCGCTACTCCCGTTCTTGTGAGTACGCTGGATACGCCGGGATTGGCCCGAGGGGTGGATGTGGTAGGAGATCTGGCCATTGTGGCGGATCGAACGGCGGGCATTCAAATCGTTGATATCAGTAATATGCAGAGCCCTCAGATCGTGGGCAGTGTAGACACCCCCGGAGATGCCTTTGAAGTGATGGCGGATGGAAATATCGTCTATGTGGCCGATTACACGGGAAGCCTTCAGATCGTGGATATCTCCGATCCTGCCAATCCGGTGATC
>DASWJH010000113.1 GCA_036397255.1 Nitrospiria bacterium | reverse complement strand
TTTTGATAAAATTGTTTTTTGGAGGATTACACAATCAAAGTATTTCAGTTTTTGAAAGTCTATAAATTCTTTTGCGATACTCCATTGAAGTCCTATTTTCTCTTTTTTAAACAATTCCTCATATTGAAAAATCCTATAATAACTGCTCGCGGTTCTTCGATCTCCCGCAGTCAATACAAAAATGTTCATTTTACCATTCAATTAGGCCGATTCCAATTTTTCGGTCACCGGGTTCATTACTTATCAATTCTGTTGTCTGAAATCGAGTATTAATTTCTCTCCAAAAACGATAGACTTCTATACTGGGTACATCCTCGCGGGGAAGAATATCATGCATCGCAATTAACCCCCCCGGTTTCACTAAACCTGAATAAAGGTCAAAATCTTGTTTAACCCCTTGATAACTATGATCCCCATCTATAAAAAGGAAATCGAGCATTTCCCCATTTAGCAGGTTAGAAAGATCTTTAGGTAGCTTTGTCTCATGGGTATCCGTTTGTAAAAGGTGAATTTTCTGTTTGGGTAAAGCAAAGGATTGATAAAATGGAATCCGACAAGGATAATACCCACCGCCAAATTCCCCATATGGCAAATCAATACTTATAATAACTGCATCAATGGCTGCAGCCTGGGCCCACAAATATAGGGTTCCCCCATGACAAGTTCCGATTTCTAATACTCCATGAGGTTTTCGTTTTGCTACAATTTTATACAAATCAGAAATTTCTTTTTTAGATTGCATGGGTTTAATAGATTTAAAAAAACCCTTTCCCTTATAATCAAAGGGGATAATAAACCGCGATTCTAGATCGGGGTATTCTTTTTCTAAAACTTTAAGGGTTTTTAATGCCCAAATATAATGCGCTTTTTTGAATAATTGATAACCGATATGTTTCAACTGAAATTTTTTCATAATGGACCTTTATTTAAAAAGGGTGATTCAAAACTTTTTTGAAAATGACGGGGATTGATTGGAAAAAATTCCACGAACTGCATCAAGAACCTCATTTCCTGTAATTTTTTCAAGGCAAAAGCACCGCTTGGTCACCGTACAACCCTGAGGTCCAGTTGAAACACACCCCTCATTCCTTTTTAAAACTTTATGGGTCACACACCAAGGATGCCAATTATAATCCCCCGTGGGCCCAAAAAGTGCAATGGTTGGGGTTCCAACCGCCGCGGCAAGATGCATGGGGGCAGAATCCACACCAATAAAAAGATCTGAGGCCTTTGAAATGCTTGCCAACTCTCTCAAGGTTATCCGTCCAATCAAATTCAAGGTTTTTTCGTGAACACGATCCGTGATTTTCTTCACCTTGGCCAACTCTTTTGGATCAGGACTACAGGTTAGCACAACCTGCGCTTGAAATTCAGCAACCAACCGGTTGATCAAATCCGCAAAATAATCGTCCCGCCAACACTTAAACAACCATCGGGAAGTGGGATGAACATGGATTTTCAAATCCTCTTTTCTGACTCCATTTCCATCAAAGAAATCCAAGGCAAATTTTTCCTCTTCGTTGGATAAAAAAAACTCCAAATTTAATTTGGATGGTTGAATCCCAATTTGCCGAACAATATCCAAATTCTGTTCAACCATATGCTGGGTATGGTTCCGCTTTACACCCGCATGGGTATAAAGCCATTTCTTACCCAACATCCCCTTTCCCTCGGGATGGGGTCCTACTCGTATTCTTGCACCAGAAAGAAACCCCAAAAAGGCAGGCCGGTCTCCTCCCGTTAAGTCCACGGTTAAATCAAATGGATTATTCCGAATCCTTTTAAGAAGATCAATTTCAGTTTTAAGCCGTTCCACTGGCCCACAGCCTTTTCGGCGATGATAAACCATTATTTCATTGATCAATGGATTTCCTTGGAGCATTTCTTCGGTCCCCTGATTGACCAAAACAACCAATTCAGCCTTAGGGAAAAATTCATGCAGGGCCCGAATGGTCGGAGTAATTAGCAATACATCCCCAATATGAAGAAATTTCATGATTAATATTCTTTGGATATTTAAAAAATCTTTATTTTTCATAAATCAGGAAACCAACACCATTTTCAAAAAAATGAGTCCAATCCCCAATAAAATCCCATAGCAGGTATTGAACTCGCGATGCTTTTTTACCAAGCCCCAAGAAAATCTTCCATTCCATGATCCAAACCCAGTAATATTGGGGAAAAACCTGGGAACCCGATTTACATAATCTTCGTAGCTTTGGCCAAACTGTTCCAAAAGCTTTTTCTCTTCTTCTTTAATCGTTGCATCGTAAATAAAATAAAAAAGGATTAAAAATATTCCGATCAAATACCATTTGGACGCCATAATGACAAAACCGAACCCTAGAAAAAAATTTCCCAAATAAAGCGGGTTCCTGGACATGGAGTATGGCCCTTCTTGGGCGAGACTTGAATCCTTATGGATAAACCCAGAAGATGATATTCGAATAATCTCTCCCAAAAGGATAATGGGGAAACCCCACCCCATGGAAAACGCGTTGGGATCCGCCAGCATTAAAAACCCAATGGCTAAAATCATGGTGGTCACAATCCGATTATGACTTACCATATACCGAAGACGATCAATCATTTTCACACAAACCCCTCATTTCACCCAAAGGAATCAAAAAAGAAAATTTCCCTATCTATTTTAATTTTTATTTTTTAAAGCTGTATTTTTTTTCATTTCCCAATACTTGGCATATTTGCTAAAGGTATACATTCCATAAAGGCATGAAAGGAGAAATCCCCTCCACCCTTCTCTAAACCCTTGTTGGACTAAATACATTTTCAAAAAGGTGGCTGGGGGACGAAAAAGGAGGTCCAAGACGGTGGTGGACTTCTTTTCTTTTTTCATTTCCATTGCACCCAGCGAGGAATACCGGTGCATTCGATCAAAATATTCATCCATTGAACGGTAGGTCTCATGCTCAAGAGGGCCATTCAAATATCCCACGGGTCCCTGAACCTCTACACACTCGTGGACCATTCGATCCTTAAAACGTCCCCTGTCCTTTCGAAACAATCTTAAATTATAATCAGGGTACCAACCGCAAAACCGTATCCACTTGCCTAGGAAAAAACTCTTTCTTGGAACATAATAACCGATGCAATTGGAATCCTTTGACAAAACATTTTCAATTTCTTTTCGAAGTTCCGAGGTTACCCGCTCATCGGCATCAACACTCAACACCCAATCATTTCGAACTTTAGATAGGGCAAAATTTTTTTGTGGTCCGTACCCCAGCCAGGGTTGACTGATAACCTCTTGGGTATACTCCATGCAAATCTTAACCGTTTCATCGTTACTTAAAGAATCCACAACCACAATTTCATCCGCCCATTTAACGCTTTCAAGGCAGGGGCGAATTCGGGTTGCTTCATTAAAAGCAATAATGGCCACCGAAACCTTTTCTGTCATTCCTCTTCCCCTACAAAACCATAATATCGGCCCATCCAGTAGGCCAGAAGATAATCCACGCCGCTAAAACGAACCCCTCCCCCCCCCGGTCCATCTAACCGGTAGGGATTCTCGCGCCATTCGAAAGAACTGGTGGGTCTTTCATCCAAAGGAAGCGGAAAACAAGCTTGAGGTTTGCTCTTCCGATCAGAAAACCATGCTTTGCAAATATTTTTTCGATCACTATTTCTAACCGGCCAATCCACCCTATCTTTTGGAAAACGCCTAAGGTTCTCTAAAGCATCTTCAATGGCAAGATGATCATTTTGACCCTCTCCAATCAGAGCATGATATATCCATGTAAAAAAAGGATTTCCCTCTCCCCGAACCACCTTCCAGGCCCGGTTCAAACTCTTTTGATAAAGGGACAAAAGCTTCGGGTTTTCTTCATAAAGAAGAAGGGTAAAATAAGCAAGAAAAGCAAGATTATTATCGGAATGGTTAATTCCGGCAAAAAATTCCCACCAAGGATCCCTTGCGCCAACAGTCTGATGGGCATAACCCTCCCTCACAAGGTTTTGATAGGAATTTAAATAGGTTTTATCCCCGCTAACCCGCCCAGCGGTTTTTAACAACGACAAAGCAATGAGGGAGTTGAGGGGTTCCGATAACAACCCCAAAGTAAAATCACCATGACGGGTTCCCTTCCCGGTGCTATCCACAATCCGCATATCATTGTAAAGGAGATGGTCAGCTATTTGTGTGATTTGCCATTTAATTTTATCTCTGGTTTCTTTTTCGGGGCTCAAATCAAAGGCAATGGCCTCCCCAAAAACGACACCATCCAATTGATCCGAACTGACATCCCCTAACCACTCATAATCTGAAAAAGGTCCATTCCCCACCCGCCACGTCTCATTGATAGAGGGAAGATGGGGATAAGCTCCCTCAGGGGTCCTGTCATGGTTCGGGTATTGAATTCTCCTTCGAACCGATCGAGCGATGAGACCCGGGACCCCGGTTACTTTTTGAATAAGCCCCAGCCCCTCAACACATTGGTCTACTCTTTTTTTGGCATCTAATTTCCCTGTCACCGCATATCGAAATGATTCTGCGCCTAAATAACATCCTGTCCAGATGGCCATATCCGCAAAGCTGGTGGGAACCATTTCACCCTTTGGAGGTGGCCAGAGAATCTCGTAAGCTAAAAGGCCTTCCGGAGTAATATGCCATTTTTCAATTTCCTGATTAAAAAATACCGCTTTTTCAAACAGCAAACCTTTTCTTGAATTTTTCTTTGGAATTCGGCCTGGTTTTGGAAGGGGCCGGTTACACGAGGTTCCGGCCCCTAAGGCAAGAATCCCCATCCCAAATAGGGATAGGATATTCACAAAGGAACGCCGGGAAATACCCAAATCCCGATTGAATCCACAAAGGGAAGGTTTTTTAAAAGAACCGGCCATTCCCTGTTTCGTTTGTTTTCCTGCGGGCCCACTCACTTCAAAGGAATCGCTTCATCGATCAACATTACAGGAATATCATCTTTTATGAGATATTTTAAACGACAGGGATCGCAAATCAATGCATCCCCCTCCTGGGTTAAACGGATCTCTCCTTTACATTTTGGGCATGCAAGGATATCTAAAAGGTCCTTATCGATTCCCATGATTTCTCTCCCATGTTTTTCCAAAAACAAGGTTTATTCATTTAATAATTCTACCACCATGGAATAAACCTCCTCTACATTGATTTCCGCCATACACCATTTATCGATCCGACACTGTCTCGGAAAATACCTGGAATTTCCCCTACAAAAACAAGTTCGTTGAATATTTCGATGTTGTTCCCCCAATGGAGCGCTTCTCTTTCCATCGGATGGCCCAAACAATCCCACAGTGGAACACCCTACGGCCCCCGCTAAGTGAAGAGGCCCGGTGTCTCCTGCCACCACCACCCTGCATTTTTGATACAGTGCGGCCAATTCGTTTAAGCTCAGAGGAGGAACAACCATAGGAGCCTTTTTTCTATAGAGCAAAAGCTGTTCTAGCTCATTGAGCATTTCTCCCGGTGTGAATAAAATGGATAACCCTTTCCGGATTTCTAATAATTCCCCAAGTTCCAAAAATCGTTCCAATGGCCATCTTTTTGTTTGAAACCCCGCCCCCGGATGTAAAGCGATTAAATTTCTCCGATCCCCCAACCCCACTTTTTGAAGCCATTTAGAAACCCGCTCTTTATCTTCTGGGGAGAGGATGAAATGTAAATATTTAGATTGCTCAAAATTTTTTGGCTCTCCATTCAGACCCTTTACGTCCCTAACCAGGGATAGGGTTTGCTCAACCACATAGTCCCCTAAAGGTTTAATCCGATGGGTGGTAAAACACATATTCAATTTTTCTCGGCAAAATTCATGAGAATACCCAATCCGAATAGGAGCTCCTGTCAAGTAAGTAATCAACCCACTTTTAATAAGGCCTTGGCCATCAATGGCCAAATCAAATTTAAAATCCGACAATCGTTTTCTAAACCCCTTCATTTCGGAAAATAGAGGGCCCCATTTTCTTTTCTTAAATAGCTGCCTCATTTCCATGGTGTTCACGATAATAATTTCATCAATCCCTGCTTGATTAAACAAAATCTCTTTGGATTTCTCCTCTACAAACCAGACGATATAGGCTTTTGGAAATATATTTTTTAAAAGGGAAACCAGGGGAAGCATGTGGAGACAGTCTCCGATTGAACCCAGTTTTATTAAGGCAATTTTGGGGGAGTCTTTTTCAATTTTAATCAAAACATTTTCACCCATTTAACATTTCAAATTTTTAAATTCAGTTCGGTCACTTTGGTGGGGTTAATGTCCCTTTGGCCCCCAGCAGAGAAGTCTCTAAGAATCCATTGAACCGCCTCATATAGATCAGGAACCACCACCTCTGCTTTTGACCCGTTTCGAATACAACGGTGGACCTCCTGATTCCCATCACCGGTTAAAACCAGGATTCCCCTAGCCCCCACCCGTCGGGCCAACTCCATATCACTCCACTTATCGCCCACCACATAGGAGCGCCGGAGGTCTATTCCATGCTCTTGGGAGGCCTTTTCAATTAAACCTGGAGCTGGTTTTCGGCATTGACACACCTGGGTATAAGGTGAGTTTCCTGCCTCAGGGTGATGTGGACAATAATAAATTCCATCCAAAAAAGCACCTTTACGCTTGAGTAATCGCACCAATTCCCGGTGAAGGGTTTGAACCGCCGCTTCAGTCATTATGCCGCGGGCAACCCCCGCTTGGTTGGTGACTAACAATACTTTGATTCCCGCCTGATTGAGCAATTGAATGGCGGCGATACTTCTTGGATAAAAAGCCATTCGCTCCCGGCGATCAACATACCCCACGTCCTTATTCAAAGTTCCATCCCGGTCCAAAAATACCGCAACCTCGGTCACCTGTTTCCCTTTAGCCCCAACGGAGGATTCATTTTTTACAGAGGTTTTCCATCGGGGAAAACCGGTTTCCTCCAAACATTTCGCCGCCGCTGTAAAAACCTCGCCTACAGTAACCCATTCCATACAGCGATGATCAATGGGACACACCCGAAGTTGGCAGGGAGAGCAGACCACCTCTCGTTTGACGACGATCCCCGCCCTTCCAAAAGGACCGGTTGTTTTTGGATCGGTTGAACCAAATATGGCAACCACAGGAACTTTCAGCCCCATAGCAACATGCATTGGACCAGAATCATTGGTGACCAATAAATCACACTTCTTTAAAAGGGCCATCAGTTGGCGGAGGGTGGTTTTTCCATTCAAAACCACTGCCTTTCCTGGAATTCCCTCTGCAATCTTTTTTCCGAGAATTTCCTCCTCCTGGGTCCCAAAAAGAAGAACTTTTGCAGGATATCCCTGAACCAATTTTCTTCCAAGTTCAGAAAAACGCTCCATGGGCCACCGCTTGGCCGTCCCATAGGCTGCCCCCGGATTAAAACCGATCCATATATTTTCTTCGGACCCACCCAATGATTGGAGTTGCTCATCGGCCCACTCATCCTCTTCTTTAGAGGTTTCAAGGGTCAGGGATGGTTCACTTTTGATGTTTAATGGTTTTAGAAGCTCCAGGTAATAATAAATATGGTGTTTTTTCAATAAATCTCTGGGAACGGGAATGGGATGGGTCAGTAAAAATCTTCTTCCATCGGTGCGATACCCATAACGTATGGGAATTTTTGAAAAAAACCCCAAAAGGGCACTTTCAAAGGAATTTTGAAAAAGAATCAACATATCAAAAGATTTTTCCTTAATCTCATGGATTAATTTTCTTTTTCCCAAAAAGCCACGATGCTTCCCCTGATCTTCAAAATGCAAATGATGGTGGATAAAAGGATGCCGTGAAAGGAGGTCCCCTACGTGAGGCTTTGCCAGCAAGGTTATTTCTGCCTTTTCAAAATGTTTCCCTATGGCGGTAATGGCAGGGGAAGCCAGAACCGAATCTCCAATCCAATTGGTTCCTCGAATTAATATCTTTTGGATAGATTCTCGGTTAATCATAATCCTAAAAACAAATCAGTTTTTTTTTCTCTGGTTCATTAGGTTTTTCGGGTTTATCTTGGTTGTTTAGTTTTTTCTGGCCTAAAAACTCCAACCTTAAACCTATTTTTTCTCCTCACGCCAAACACCTCACCTTACTTCCCTTTATTAAAGGGGTTGGGTTTTCCACCTTCGGTGAATCCACACCCACTGTTCCGGGTGTTCCCGAATTTTATCCTCCAAAATACCGGTATACCGTGCGGTGTTTTGAATAATATCTTCTCCGGTTTGTCCGGTCCGAATAACGGGCAATTCTTTCTCGATGGAGATCCGATGGTGTCCCCCGTCTAAACGGGTAATAAACATAGGCAAAACGGAAACACCCCTTCTCAAGGCAATCACCGCCACACTTTTGCTGGTACAGGCGGGGCGGTTAAAAAAAGGAACAAAGACCCCATCTCCAGATTTTGTATCTTGATCTAATAGAAAAGCAACAACCTCTCCGCTTTTAAGCAGTGTCAAAACCGCTTTGGTTGCTTGGTTTTTCTCAATCACCGTATTCCCAGTCATCGTTCTTCTCCGAATGACCCAGGAATTTAAAAAGGGATTATCCAATCGTCGTGCAACCACATGGAGGGGAAAGCCCAAGTTGGCAAGTGTCACTCCTAACAATTCCCAATTTCCAAAATGCCCCGTTAATAAAATTACACCTTTCCCTTTTTTTTGAGCCTCAAGAAGGTGCTCGAGACCCTCGATGCTGACATGCTTTCCATTTTCTTCCTTATGATACCGAGGAAGTCTGGCATACTCTACGATGGACTCTCCCAATTGCAGAAAACATGCTTTTGATAATTGAATGATTTCCTCCTTACTCTTGACTCCCTGAAATGCATTTTGGAGATTAATGAGGGAAATGGTCCGATCCCGTTTATCAAATTTCCAGGCCAAGAGGCCAAGTTTTTTCCCCATCTCCAAAGCCCAAGGTAGGGGTAATAGGTTACACAAGCCCACAAATAACATGACCCCGGACCACTCAAAAAACCAATGAATTTGGAACCTTCTCATGATCCCTCTATTCAAAACCGTGATTGTTTTTGGTTAGAAAATCCATCCATTCCTCTCCTTCCGTAATTCTTCCCTCGATCCTCAAGGCCCATAAGGAAGATCCCTTCCCAAGAAAACGTTCGAGCTTAACCCCATCTTTCTCGGTCGTAATAATACAATCCATCCCTTTACCGGCATCCAGTATTTTTTTAAAATCCCGACGGGAATAAAAATAATGATCCGGAAATACTTTTTCTAAAACCTCTTGGGGACCTAATTTCAAAAGGGTTTGGTGAAAATTAAAAGGATTTCCGATTCCGGAAACGGCCAAAATTTTTTTCCCCTTCACCAGGGTAAGGTCCTCTTCCTTTTTGGTTCCGATAGAAACAAAACCCATCGGAAAAAAATTTAAATGAAAAACAGGTTTCTCCTCAATCCAAGGTTCAATTTTTTGTTTTATCTGTTGTAGGTTTTTTGATTGGCTCACACGGCTAAAAACAATGGCGGATGCCCTTTTGATATGGGATAAAGGTTCCCTGAGTGGACCCCGGGGAAGAAGATAACCATTTCCGAAGGGAGCGGTGCAATCAATCAAAAGAACATTTAAATCCCGAAAAAGCTTTAGATGCTGAAAACCATCATCCAAAAGAATAACCGTGGGTCGAAAATTTTCCAAAGCAAACCGCCCCACCTCATAACGGTTTTTTCCCACCAAGACAGGAACCCCCTCGCATCGGTCGGCCAATAAAAAAGGTTCTTCACCCACTTCTTCCCAGGAAACCAGAGGCCCATCGCCTTGAGAGGCAATCGTTATTTTTTCCTTTTTTCTTCCTTTATATCCCCTGCTGATGACCACAACCCGTTCTCCCAAATCACGAAATTGTTTGGCCATTGCCAATATCAAGGGAGTTTTCCCGGTACCTCCAACAGTTAAATTGCCAACACTGACCACCTTACAGTTGAGTTTTTGCGTAGTGAAAATTCCTGCACGGTACAGGAAAACCCTGAGGAACACGGCCATTAAAAAAACAAATGATAAAAGGGTTAATGGAAAAAATAAAATATTTTTGGCCCCAGGACCCCAGTTCGCAATCCTTTTTCCCTTTCCAAGCCACGGTTCCATTCCCTCAAACTCACGGGGTTATAAATTTCTCGATCAATTTCATATTTTTTTCCACCGCACCGCGGTTTTCTTCCACCACTTTAAATGCCTCCCTTCCTCGACGCTCCAACTCGGCAGGTTTTTTTAAAATCGTTTCTATTTTTTCCACCAATTCCTTCACGTTCTCCACTTCAACCCCCCCACCTCGCTCTTTCATTAAACAACTGATTTCGGAAAAATTATGCATATACGGACCGAAGTAACTAAATTTCCCATAAGCGGCAGGTTCCAGAATATTATGACCCCCAATGGGAACCAGACTTCCCCCCACAAAAACCACCGTGGCTAACCGATAATAGCTTGATAACTCACCCAACGTATCCAAAAGGATTACCCCGGTTTTGCCTAATCCGGGGTCGCCTTTTCTCCTTAATGCCAGCAAATCCGTCTTCCGAAAATAGGGAATCTTTCTCTGTTCCAAGAGAGTTTCAATGGATGGAAGTCTATCCAGATGTCTAGGGGCCAAAATCATTACAAAGGAACCCCATCGGGAAACCATTTCCCCGAATTGGTCTAGGAGGGATGCTTCTTCTTTTTCATGGGTGCTACCAACGACAAAAACCATGGTTTTTTTCTCAATTCCCAGATTTTGTCGGAGGGAATTTAATTCATCTTCCCCAAACACCTTAAAAGATTGATCATACTTCATATTCCCCATACATTCAATGGTAAGGGGGTCTGCTCCTAGTTCTTGCAAGAACCTAGCGTCCCGCTCTGTTTGAACAGAAAAGGTAGAGACCTGCCCCAACACCCTCCGGAAAAACACACGGGCCCATCGATAATTCCTAAACGAGCCGGGTGAGATTCTCCCATTCACCATCAAGGATGCAACCCCTTTCTTTTTTAAACAACGAAGTAAATTAGGCCAAAGCTCCGTTTCTAAGAATATAAATAAATTGGGGCGAAGAATTTCCACAACACGCTGGACCGCCCAAGGAAAATCAAAAGGACAATATATCATCCGATCCACTTCTGGAATTTTTTGCAGCGCAATTTCCTGGCCCGTAACCGTGACGGTTGACAAAATCAAACGGTCTTTTGGAAATTTTTTCCTAATGGCATGAATCAGCGGAACGGAGGCCAATACCTCCCCAACCGAAACAGCATGAATCCAAAAAAGCCGCTCCCCTTTTTCCTTTTTTCCAATATCCTTGGGGTGGATTCCAAATCGCTCCCATATCCCTTTTCGGTAGGATGGCTGAACCACCCAACGCCAGGAAAGGATTCCAAAAGCAAACGGGAGAAAAAGCAGAAGGAGGAGGTTATATAAAAAATATAGGGTTTGCTCTAACGGTTCGGGACCTTTCACATCCATCCTAAATTCATCCGGGATAAAGGGGTTCCCGTTAAAGGAACTCCGGCGGGATTATTTTGTAATGGGATCAACCGGTTATTTCGGATCAAAATAAGAATCCGCTTGTTTTGTTAATTCAGAAAGAGAAATTTCCAGCTCTCTTCGTTTGGCATCAAAGGCATCCTGTGTCACATCTCTTGGCACCCAAATAGGTTTCCCCCAAATAAATACCCCCTTGGAAAAAGGAAAAGGAATAAAAAAACCATCCCAAGAGCCCAGGATTTTTTTTTTGAAGCACCAAAGGAAACGGGATAAATGGGAACTTGGGCCAACTTGGCCATTTCCAACACGCCCCCTTGAACCACATAACGGGGCCCTCTCGGACCGTCCGGTGTAATGGCCAAATCCGACCCCCCACGGATGGCCCGAACCATCCCCTTTAAACCGGCAATTGCTCCTTTTGTGGTTGACCCCCTGATGGTCCGATACCCAAAAAAAACCATTACCCGGCTGATCAGTTCACCATCGCGATGTTGGCTGATGAGAATATGAACATTTTTCCCTTCATAGGCTAAGGGAATCATCAACTGCCTGCCGTGCCAAAAAGAAAGAATAAAAGGAACCCCCTGTTTCCAGTTCTCCCTTACCTGCTCCGCTCCCACGATTTGGATTCTCATCGACCCACCCACGGTTTTAATAAACCCATAGATCAAAACCGGAAGGAGGTAATAACGAATCCAATCAGAGATTTTCCGCATAATTTTCCTCTTCCCGAAATTGAACTTGGTAAAGCCGTTTATAAACACCGCCCCTTTGGAGAAGCTCATCATGAGACCCCCGTTCAACAATCTGCCCGTGATCCAGGACCAGGATCTGGGTTGCGTTTTTAATGGTAGAAAGGCGGTGGGCGATGACAAAGGTGGTTCTATTTTTCATGAGGTTGACCAAAGCCTGCTGCACCATTAATTCCGATTCACTGTCCAGGGCCGAGGTTGCTTCGTCCAAAATCAGAATGGGAGCATTTCGAAGTAGGGCTCTGGCAATGGCCAAACGCTGCCGTTCACCCCCTGAAAGTTTTACCCCCCGCTCCCCAATCATGGTTTCGTACCCTTGCGGCAAACGACTAATAAAAGGGTGAGCAAAAGCCGCTTGAGCGGCCTGTATAACGGCTTCCTCCTTGACCCCCTGTTCCCCATAACTAATATTGTTAACCACCGTATCATCAAAGAGCACGGTTTCCTGACTCACAATTCCAATTTGTTGTCTCAAAGAGGTCAAAGTCGCATCCTGAATTTTGATGTTGTCAATTATAATTTCTCCCGCGGTGGGTTCAAAAAACCGAGGAAGTAAGTTGACCAGAGTGGTTTTCCCACTTCCACTACTGCCCACCAAAGCAACGATCTCTCCGGGCTGGGCCCTAACCCAGACATCCTTTAAGGTCGCCAGATCACTTCCCTCATAATGGAAAGAAACGCCTTTATATTCAACGGCGCCGCGTACAGATCCGAAGATGTGAGTTCCGGTCGAAAAACTCTGCTCCGTATCCTCATCCAAAACGGAAAATACCCGTTGGCTTGCCGCAATGGCCTGTTGAATCATATTATTGGCCGAAGCTAATGTTCTCACGGGGGCATACATCATCATAGAGGCAGCCATAAAGGAAAAAAAGGTTCCTTGAGTTATATTTCCCTGGATAACATAATAACCCCCGTAACCGACCATTAAGGCAAGGCCCAGGGAACCAATAACCTCCATCAAGGGCGAGGTTAACTCTTGAATCTTGGTCACCCTCATCAAGTTTCTGAAATAGGAAAGGTTTTTTTCTTTAAAACGTTTTCGCTCATAATCATCCATGGTGAAGGCCTTCACCACCCGAATTCCGCTGAGGGACTCTTGTAAAAGATTGGTTAAATCTGAAATATTTTCTTGACCCAGGTGACTTAAGCGTCGCAATCTTTTTCCAAACCGAACCAAAAGGTAACTGGATAGGGGAAACCCAAATAAGGCCAATAGGGTTAATTTCCAATCCTGATAAATCATGACCCCAAGAAGGACAAACACAGTGAGGGTGTGTTGGAAAATATCTTTGACCACTCCGGAAACCGCGCTTTGGATCAAGGTCACGTCATTAATTACTCTGGACATTAATCTTCCGGTGGAATATTTCGTAAAAAAACCTAAAGGAAGGGAAAGCGTGTGACCGAAAATTTCATTTCGAAGGTCCATGAGAACCCGGTTTCCTACATATCGCATAAAATAGGCCTGACCATAACTAAAAAGTCCTTTTAAAAAAGTAACCAGAAAAATAGCGGAGGTAAGCATAAAAAGCATTTGGGTATCTTTTTGGGCGAAAATTTTATCCAACACGGGCTCCACTAGCCACGCAAGGATTCCTGTAAGAGAGGAAACAAAACTGGCCAATATAATGGCAACCACCAAGCGTGGCCAATAAGGCTTAAGGTACCTAAGCAATCTTAAATAGATTTTCATTAAACCCTTTTATCCTCACAGATTTTTTTTAAGATCTGGAAAGATTCCCATCAACACTTAATTGAGGTACCCTTTGACAATTTCTGCGGCCCGAACCGAGGCACCGGGAGTCCCAAGGGTTTCACGCACGGAATTTAATTCCTTTCGTATTTTATCCCGAAGATTGGAATCCAAAAGGATCGGACAAATCGCCTCCACGATTCGATCCGGAGTGACTTCATTTTGTATAAATTCAGGGACGATCTTTTTCCCGGCCACCACATTGACCATCCCAATAAAATTAACCCTCACTAACATCCGACCCAAAAAATAGGTCCAGGGAGAAACACGGTAAATGATCACCATCGGGGCCCCGCAAATAGCAGCCTGAAGGGTGGCCGTCCCGGAAGCGGTAATCACCGCATCAGAGGCCTTGAGCACTTCTGTCGTTTCACCCGATACCCAATGTATCCTTTGAGACTCTGCGGTTTTCCAATTTTTGAAATCTTCCTCCCGGAGGGAAGGGGCCCTTGCAATAATAACCTGAAGATTCGAAACCCTTTTCTGAATCTGAGGTAGTGTTTTTAGCAAAACAGGCATGTGAGCACCTATTTCGGACCGCCGGCTTCCCGGAAGAATTCCCAAAATCGGTTGATTGGGGTCAATCCCATGCCGGGTACAAAATCCTTTCCGGTCAAAATCAACCGGAATCTCATCTAACAAAGGATGCCCTACGAAACTGCATGGAACTGCGGCCTCTTCATATATTTTCTTTTCAAACGGGAGAATGACCATCATATGACTGACCAAACGCTTAATGACCTTAATCCTTCCCCTGCGCCACGCCCATATTTGGGGACTGATGTAATAAATCGTCTTAATTTTAAAACGTTTTGAGACCCGTGCAAGCCGAAGGTTAAAATCAGGGTAATCGATTAAAATTAAAAGGTCGGCTTCCTTATTTTGAAGAAGCCGTTTCAGCATCCAATAAACTTTGGCAATGATTTTCAGATGGGAAAAAACTTCAATGACACCAACCACACCAAGGTCTTCAATCCCATAAAGAATTCTCACCCCTGCGCATCGCATCCGATCTCCCCCAACCCCCATTATTTCCAGGGTAGGATCCAATTTCCAAAGAGCGGTGGCCAAATGGGCGCCATGCAGGTCCCCGGAGGATTCCCCAGCCACCATTAGGATACGTTTGGGCATGGTTCATGATCCACGCATTAGTGAAATAATATTTAAAGCGACCTTTAGGGCTTCCCGGCCATCCCGGCCGGAAATCACCGGCTGGTCTCTGCTTCGAACCGAATGAATAAAGGCTTCTAACTCAACCCGAAGAGGTTCGTCTTTTGCGGTTCCTATCTTTTCCATCATGATCTGTGGCCCTTTCTCCGGGTCCATGACACGGCGGTAAACCCTTAATTCCTGAAGCTGATAATCAAGAGAAATATACGTGTCGGGCTGGAAAATTCTAATCTTACGTTCTTTTTTAAGGGAAACACGGCTGGCCGTCACATTGGCAACACAACCTCCCTCAAACTCAATCCTGGCATTGGCAATATCCACATTGGAGGAAATCACCGGAGTCCCCACTGCACGGATATCACTGACCTTGGATTGAACAATACTTAATAGGATATCGATATCATGGATCATCAGATCCAAAATTACATCTACATCGGTTCCCCGATTGACAAAAGGGCCGATGCGGTGGGATTCCACAAAACGGGGGTCTTTGACGACCTCCTTTAATTTTCGAATGGCCCCATTAAAGCGTTCCAAATGTCCAATTTGAAGAATTCTTTTATTTTGCTCGGCTTCTTGTACCAGACGGTCCGCCTCCTCCAGAGTGACCGTCATCGGTTTTTCCAACAAAACATCCACATTGTTTTTGAGAAAATCAATCGAAAGGTCATGATGAAAGGAAGTGGGAGCGGCAATACTCACGGCATCGACGGCATTTAAAATTTCTTGATGTTTCGTATAAAACGGGTAACCCAATTTCTTTCCAATTTCCCGGGCTCTCTCTTCATTGGGATCCACCACGGCGACCAGTTCCACCCCATCCATTTCTGAATAAATCCTGGCATGGTGTTCTCCTAAATAACCCACTCCGATTACGCCCACTCGAATTGGTTTCATATTAGTCCGTTTCCTCCACTCCAAAAACCGAAATTCCCTTTTGATTGGCAAGGTCCAGTGTTTCGTCCTTATCCAGCAAAATTGACCGTCCCGCCTCCAATGCCAGCACGGAGGCTTTTACCTCCCCCATGGCACGAATGGTTTCAATTCCCACTGCAGGGATATCAAAACGGAAATCCTGTTGGGGTTTACACATTTTAATAACCACAACCCCCTCTTTTCCAAGCCGACCTGCCCGTTTGATGGTCTCATCAGTCCCTTCTATGGCTTCCACTGCCAGCACCACCTTATTTTTTACAACCAAACATTGTCCAATATCCAGCCGGCCGATTTCTCGTGCCAGAGACCAACCGAAACGGATATCCTCCAATTCCTGGGTAGTTGGTTTTCGTTTGGTCATAACTCCTTTTTGGGCCAAAAGGGATTTCAAATAAAGGGTAGATTCCAAAACCTTAATCCCCTCCCGTTCCAATTCTCCGGCCACCGCGCGGAGTAAAGCATCGTCTTTTTTCTCTTTAACTTTTGCTAAAAGAGTCAGAGAACGAATATCCGGCCAGGCATCCGCAAACAAACGGGTTTTTTTAATTCCCCCGGCCATCACCACCTCTTTTACCCCTTCCGCCTTAAAAATTTTGATCATTTTTCCTAACTGGCCTACCCGAATCCAGAAAATTTTATCAACCCATTCACTTAATTCAGGAAGGGTTTCTCCCACGTGGGCCACCGCTGTCACACTCACAGATTGGTTACGAGCCCCCTGGGCAAAAAGAAGGGGAAACCTTCCATTTCCTGCAATTAGGCCTATTCTCTCCATTTAACGTTTATTTCGATGGTTCTACTTTTAACGTTAAACTCATCTGCAAACCCCCCTTTTTGAGTTTTCTATAAAAAGAAGCAGGGCCTCCACGTCCGGTGTAGACTCCACCTCATCCCGTACTTTTTTGACTGCCTCCTTGAGTGTCAGTTTTAAACGAAAGAGAATTTTATAGGCTTTTTTTAACACGGCAATTCTCTCTTCGGAAAACCCGTGCCGTTTTAAACCCAGGGAATTTAACCCAAACAGGGAAGCCCGGATTCCCGAGGCCGTCATAAAAGGGGGGATATCTTGCCCGATGGCGGAACATCCTCCCACCATGGCATAGGCACCAATTCGCACGAATTGATGAATCCCTACCAAGCCCCCAATGATGGCAAAGTCCTCAATGGAAATGTGGCCTGCTAAGGTAGCCGCATTGGCCATGATGACATGGTTTCCAATTCGGCAATCATGGGCAATATGGACATAAGCCATAAAAAAGTTTCCATTTCCAATAACCGTCTCCCCACTTCCTTCAAGCGTGGCCCGGTTAACAGTGACATATTCCCGAAACGTGTTTCCGTTCCCAATTCTCACTTTAGAATCTTCGCCTTTGAATTTGAGGTCTTGAGGAACCCCTCCAATGGAAGAGAAGGGGAAAAAAGTACAACCCTCTCCGATTTCGGAACCATTTTCGATCACCACGTGGGTTCCAATTTTACTGCCTCGCCCGATTTGAACGTTTTCTTCAATAACCGAAAAGGGGCCAATACTGACATCTTCGGCAATTTCAGCTTTGGGATTAACGATTGCGGTTGGATGTATTTCCAAAAGAGAACTCCTGTCGTTTACGTTTTTTTTTGTTATTTATCCTAATTTTTCCTTTCAGAAATCATGGCGGTCAATTCCGCCTCGCAAACCAAACTCTTTTCCACATAACTTGTACCCTTCATTTTCCAAAAGGGCTGTCTCACATGAAGGACGTCCAGCTCCATTCGAAGCTGATCCCCCGGGACCACCGGCTTTCTAAATTTGGCTTTATCAATGCCTGCAAAATACACGACCTTCCGTTTTATTTCCTCACTGGATTTAAATGCCAAGATCCCTCCCACCTGGGCCATGGCCTCAATGATCAAAACCCCCGGCATCACCGGTTCTTCCGGAAAATGACCTTGGAAATATTCCTCATTAAAAGTTACATTTTTAAAACCCACCACGCGTTTCCCTATTTCCAGTTCAAGAATTCGATCGACCAGAAGAAAGGGATACCGGTGGGGAAGAATAGATAGAATCTCTCGAATATCAATCATACGGGTGTCCTCACATTGCTAATACACATTTTGAAAAAGGAATTCCCTAAAACCGTCCTACCCCATAAAAAGATACACATATAAGTGCGGCCCTTTATACGCTGCTTTACTGTTTGGATGGGCAATCAATCCTTTTTTTTCTGAATCTCCTTTAATTCCTTTACCTGTTTTTCAAGACTCAAAAGTTTTTTCTTCATTTCGGGCAGCATTGAAAAAACAGCTTGTGCCTTTAACCATTCTCGATGGTCCATCACAGGAGACCCAGACATCATTTTCTTGGAAGAAACATCCTTAATCACACCGGACTGCGCACCAATAATGACTTGATCACCAATCCGAATATGTCCTACCACCCCCACTTGCCCCGCAAGGGTCACATAGTTTCCTAGCTCCGTACTTCCAGAAATACCCACCTGGGCAACCAACAGGCAGTGTTGACCAATTCTAACATTATGAGCAATTTGAACCAAGTTATCCACCTTGGTTCCTCGTCCAATAACCGTCCTTCCAAGAGCAGCCCGATCAATGGCCACATTGGCTCCTAACTCCACATCATCTTCGATGATGACATTTCCAACCTGAAGGATTTTGTGGTGCTGGCCCTTATGTTCGGCATATCCAAAACCGTCACTCCCAATAACGGTTCCACTATGGATAATCACTCTTTTACCCAATACTGCCCGTTCGCGAATTGTCACATTGGGGTATATCAAGCAATCATCCCCGATTTCGGTGTCTTCACCCACAAAAGAACCTGCATGAACCGTTACCCGGTCCCCCAAACGGGTTCCCTTTCCTAGGGTCACAAAAGGCCCGATGGAAGGATCCTTCCCAATTGTCACCCCTTCCCCCAACACTGCTTGCGAGCTGATTCCTGTGGGACGATAGGGTTTACCGTAAAAAGCTCGAAGAACCAGGCTAAACGCATAGTAGGGATTTTGAACTTGAATGCTCGAAAGCGATGGGAAGGGCTTTTCAATCCCCATTGGAACCAAAACGGCAGATGCATGGGTACTCTTTAATTCCGAAAGGTATTTTTGATTGGCTAAAAAACTAATATCCCCTTCCCGGGCTTCCCGAAGCCCGGCAATTCCTTTGATGAGGATATTTCCATCCCCCTTTAGGGTTCCCTCTACCGCATCCGCAATGTCAGATAATTTCATTTCCATATTTTAGAAAGGTCTGAAAATAAATTTTTCTTAATAGGACGATTCAGGTAAAGGTTAAATGACCCCTCTTTAAACCTTAAGGGAACATTTTATCATATTCTTCAATAACTTGTTGAGTTAAATTTAGACCGTCTTTCGCAAAAAGAAGGACCCCTCCCTCTTGGCCATCAAAAATCATTTCATACCCATCTTTCTCGGCAATTTTTTTGATCACACTTTCAAGATTTTTATAAAATTCCTTTAATACCTCAGAGCGTTTTCCTTGAATTTCCCGCTGGAGGCGCTCTCCCCTTTGTTGGAATTCAATAAATTTTCTTTTCAAATCATCTTCCTTACTTTTTTTGGCCTCCGGACTTAAAACAGAGGATTGTTTTGTAATTTCCTCCTCAATTCTTTTAATTTCTTTTTCGTCCAAATCCATTATTTTTTGCCGACTTTTTAAATACTCCTCTAATGTTTCCTTGGCTCTTTTCCCTTCCTTGGTATTTTCCAAAACCGCTTGGGCATCTACAAAACCAATCGGTTTACTTTCTGCGGAATGCCCCAAAGACCCAACACCCAACCCGATTACAGTCATTAAGCAAACGAAGAACCATCGACTTACCATAAATCATCTCCTCCCTTTTTCAAAAGCTAACAAATCATTTTTGAAATATCTCTAAACTGATCCCGAAAGGTTTTTAACCTAATGTCAAAACAAGGTTCCAATGGAAAACTCTAAAGTTTTGGCTTTTTCACCTTCTCGAGGATCCAAGTTGAAGCCCCATTCCAATCGAAGGGGCCCCACTGGGGAAATCCAACGGATCCCAAAACCCCAACTATAACGAAGGCGAAAGTCATAAAAATTTTCTGAATAAAGCAAACTATTGTCATACCCTCGCCCAGCGTCAAAAAACAACACCCCTTTAATGTTGGCCTCCTTTACCAAAGGAACAATATATTCAAAATTAAAAATCAATTCTTGGTCTCCACCGATCACTTCTCCTGGAACACTGGTGGACGTAATCACACTGGTAACAGGGTCAATCGTAACCACCGTTACTTCTTCCCTGGGGCCCGCCTTCCCAAAATCAAACCCCCTCACCGTATTGATTCCCCCAACATAAAACCGCTCGCTAAGAGGAAGGTCTTTTCCCCGGAGACCTGTTCCGTAACCCAATCGTCCATGAATTAAAAAAACCATATCCCACCAGAGAGGAAAATATTTACTAGAGTCCCCTACTACCTTTAAGAAATCATTGGAACCCCCAAGCCCTGTTCCCGCAAATTCAAAAGAAATTGAGTTTCGCATTCCTTCACGGGTATCCAAAAAATTGTCCCTGGAATCGTAGGATAACTGTAAACCAACGCTGCTGGTACTCTGTTTCCCCTCCTGAGCCGTAATGATGGGGTTGGTTGAATCAATATTAAAGAGTTCCAGTTCCTCATATTTATAGCTAACGCTTCCACTCACATATTCGGTAATGGATTTACCTAAAATGACGTCACCTCCCACCCTTTTTTCTTCATAGGTATCAAAATCCCGTTCTAATTTAAAAATGTTGGTGGTCCCTGAGATAGGATAATCTAATAAGTAAGGTTCCCGAAAGGTCAAACTGTAGGTGTTTCTTCGGCTTCCAAATTCCGCCTTTGCCCGGAGAAGCTGACCCCGCCCAAAGAGGTTCCCCTGTGAAAGCTCAAAAATTCCTACTAAATTATCGACCGAACTATACCCCCCCCCCACGCTGAAGGAGCCCGTCGCCTTTTCTTTCACCCGAACATTTAAATCCATTTGGTCTTCTGAAACCCCTTCTGGAAGGATTTCCACCGTTTCAAAAAAATTGAGGTTGTTCAACCGTTGAAAACTTCTTTTCAAACCTTTGGTGTTAATTAACTCCTGTTCATCCATTCTGATTTCTCGGCGAATGACCTTATCTCGGGTTTTATCATTTCCATAAACATTAATTCTCCCCACTTTAACCGGTTTCCCTTCCGTTACCTCAAATAGGATAAACACCTTTTGGGTCTCGGGGTTGGGTTGCATTTGAGGAACAATATTGGCAAAAGCATATCCAATTTCTCCGTAGGCATCTGTGAGAACCCCAATATCTCTTCTCAAAACATTTCTTCGGAAAACTTCCCCTTCCGCTGTCTCCACCTGCCTTTTAAGCTCACTATCTCCAATGATTTTATTTCCTCGGAAACCCATCCCTTCAACCGTATACTGTTTTCCCTCAATTAGTGAAAAGGTGAGGATATAGGCCGCTTCCTCCTGATTAATTTCCACTTTGGGTTCTCCCACCTGAACTTCCAAATACCCATTGTTCAGATAGACTTCCCTTAGCCTCTCAGCATCGATTAAAAGCTGATCTTTTTTATAACGTCCGGATTCCGTCAACCATGAGGTTAACCAAAAATATTCACGGGTGGCCAACTCTTTTTTCAATTTTTTAGAGGAAAAGGCTTCGTTTCCTTCAAAGCGGATTTCCCGGACTAAAACTTTTTCCCCCTCTTCAATTAAAAAAATGACTTTGACTCTCTCTTCATCCAAAACCTTGACCACTGGAACGACCTTTGCGTTGGATAATCCTTCTTCTTCGTAATACTTCTTGACTTTTTCCACATCTGACTTCAATTGCTTTTCATCAAAAAAGTTATCTACTTCAAGAGAGATCTGTTCATTCAAATCTTCTAAAGTGACCCCATCATACCCCTCAAACTGAATTTCCGAAACAAAAGGTCGCTCTGAAACCACGTAAATAATTTTAATGCCCCCTTCAAACCCTTCCGATTTAACCTGCACATCCTCAAAATAGCCCAGTTGAAAAATGGCCCGGATATCTTCCTGGATAACCCGGCAATCAAAAAGGCCGCCTTCTTCAATTTGAAGTTTTGCGCGGATGGTGGAGTCCTCTATCCTGTGATTTCCTTGAATTTCAACGAGCTTCACAAAAATACTTTGTTCCTGCGCTAAAGCGGATACCACGCTCACCCCTATCAAAAAAGAAGTAATACTGACTCGAACCCAAAACTGAAGAACAGACCTAATCAAGGTCGAAGTCCCCAGAATTCCAATTTGAAATATGGTTCCACCGATTTTTCCCAATTCATTTACGAAATGTTTCTGGTTCCCTAGAGAGGGAAGGTAATAGAAATGATATTTTTTTGAAAAGTCCAACCTTCATTAGGAGGGCTTTTCTAAATACGGAACGATAAATCTGGCTCTTTATTCCGGTTATCCTTATTAACTCATGAAAATCTGCTAAAAATACCATTTTCAAACACCTCTGTAAATAGTAAAGTGTTAATAAAATCAGATTCTTGGAAACCAAAACAAAACAGAGGATAATTAAAAGGGTTTTTTTTATTCGATATTAATGGAGTTCAGGGGAGGGACTTTTACTTTAAATTGAAAAACGATCAATTGGCCTTGAAAATTTCCGCGCTATTTTGTACTCCCTTTATTCCAATCCCCCCCGTTAAAAGGACTGAATTATCCTGAAGGAGGGTGGCTGTATGGCTGAATCTGGAATCAAACAGACTTCTCCTCTCCTCAAAAGCAAAAGAACTTGGGAGGTAAAGTTCAGTACTTGAAAGAACGTTCGAACCATTACTGGTTCCACCTGCAATTAAAACCGAACCTTCCTGGAGAATGGTGGCGGTATGGTGAACCCGAGGTATAACCATATTAATTTCTTGTGCCAATGGTCCTGCCACGGGATCATAAATCTCAACACTTGTTAATATTTTTCCATCTATTCCAAAACCTCCCGCTATCAGTATATTCCCGTCAGTTAGAAGGGTTGCGGTGTGGGAAGCCCTATACTCTTTCAAATCTTTTAGAGGTTTAAAACTACCATCCACTGGGTTATATAACTCGACGGTCCTAAGAAAACCCTCATTTGAATCCTTCCCACCTGCAATTAAAACCGTTCCATCACCGAGCTTTGTTGCGGTATGGCCAATTCGAGGGCTATTCATTAAACCGGAAGTTGGACTAAAAGTTCTACCAGTAGGATCATATAGCTCCGCACTGAGATGAAAAATAAGGGGGTTATTGGAAAGCCGGGTTTGTCCTCCGGCAATGAGAACTTCCCCATTATCAAGTAGAGTGGCCGTATGCCCGATCCGTTTTTCCGTCATAGTACTTTGAAGGAGTTCAAATTTATTTTGTTGGGAGTCGAATAACTCAGCACTATTTGAAATGGCAAAGCCGGTTTCTCTTGAGCCTTGCCCTCCTGCAATTAGAACTGTTTTATTGTCTGATAAAAGGGTTGCCGAATGTCCGTTTCGGGCTTCTTTCATAAAAACAACAGGAGTGGGTTTTTCAAATTCATTATTACTCAAATTAAAAATTTCCCCACTAATAAGAACATCCGTATTCACATCAACAATGGTACGCCCTCCAGCAAATAACACTTTGACCAAAACCGTACCATCATACAAAGGAGTTGCCGTATGGTTTACACGAAATCCAGACATATCGGTTGAAGTTGGAGTGGTCGAACCTCCTAACCCAAAATCCTTTATTCCATAAATACTAAAACTAGTGGTAGTGCCACTCACAACATTATTTAGGGGATCAAGCCTTAAATTTTCCACCGGTCCCCAGCTATTTCCATTTGGATCAAACTTTACCAACCCAAGATCAAATTCACTAGTTCCTGAAGGAATAGGGGTATCTTGGGGATCCATTCTTGGGTCAAGGTATTCAATGGAAATGGTCACATTTTGCTTAAATTGCGTTCCCGGGGGTTTAAACTCATAGGCCTGACCAATATTTCCATCAGGGAGATTCACTGTACCAGCAACATCTACGCTTATCTCAGAAGAAGGCATTCCGTCCGGTAGGGCTCCGGGGGGAATAGTTACAGAGGCTAATTTATCTTCACTTATAATTGTAACTTGCCCTTCCCCTCCTCCATTACCGCTGCCGCACCCCAAAAAAGAAAATAGAGATAAACCTAAAAAAATTTTAATAAACGTATTCATTATTAAACCTTCCTTTAAAACCCATTGAAGGATCCTCATAACTGAAAGAAACAATTTAAAAAAGACCCCTCAACCAAAGGAGTGACAAAGCATCTGCTCTGTTCCAATTTCTTTTCCCAACAAATGTTTGGCATAATCACGGGTCATTTTCCCAAGTTCCTTCTTCATCAAAACATTTAAATGCAAACGGCTCACCTTGTTCGGATAAAGAGTTAGAATTTGATGGACGGAAGCAACGGTCCCCGGAGACAGGAAGGAATGAAAACGGTTTTCCTGAGATCCGCAATTGTTGCACAACCCCCTTCCCTCTAAAAAAGAAAAGTAAATCTTTTTTCTTTCCAAGGTTTTCCCACAATCACCGCAAACATCTAACCGGGGTCGAAACCCTGATAAATCCAAAACCTTAATTTCAAAACACCGGGCCAAACTTTCAACATCCTTCACCTCACCGAGCAGGGATAAAAACTCCCTCAGGAGATGAAAACAGGTGGGTCGAGATTCTCCCTCGGGAAGAAAGGCCTCGATCCATCTTAAAAAATGGCTTGCATAAAAAATGGTATTAAGATCTTCCCTTAAGGCCTGAAAGGAGCGGATGATTTCGGCTTCTTGGATTTGGAAAAGACCTCCGGTTCGCCGTTCAAATAAAAAAAGGCTCGCATGGGTAATAGGTTCCAAAGCACTTCCAAACCGATTTTTTGGCCGTCTGGCCCCTTTTGCAACCCCCTTCAACTTTCCATGGGTCAAGGTAAACAGGTGTACCAATCGATCGGATTCTCCCAACGTTTTATTCCGTAAAACTATCCCCTCGGTTCGTATGAGCGACATTTTATTCCATCGGGTTACCGTAAATAATGAAGCAAAACCGTTGCAAGACTCAGATAAATAATCAACCCGGAAATATCATTTGCGGTGGTGACAAATGGCCCCGAGGAAATTGCGGGATCGACTCCCAGTTTTTTTAAAACCACAGGGGCCAGGGTTCCCGTTGCCGCTGCAATGGTAATCGCAAAAAACATGGAAACCCCGACCACAACCCCCAACATCATATGTCCATGCCAAAGGTTTGCAACAATTCCCACAATGGATCCGCAAATAAAACCCATCAACCCTCCCACCCTTAACTCTTTAAAAAAAACTTTCCAGACATCCGTCAATTCAATTCGGCCCGTGGCAAGGCCTCTCACCATGATGGTAGACGTTTGAAGACCAATATTTCCTCCCGTTGCTGTAATGACCGGAATGAAGGTGGCCAAGGCAATTACTTCCTGAATGGCTAATCTGAAAAACCAAAGAAAACCGCCGGTTATAATTCCCCCCACCAAGTTGGTCAAAAGCCAAGGCAGTCGGAACCGGGCGGCTTTGATACTGGAGGTGTTTAATAATACCTCCTCTTCCGTGGTTCCAGCCATTTTCAAAATATCCTCTGTAGCTTCTTCTCGGATCACGTCTATCACATCATCCACGGTTATAATTCCCACCAGGTGGTTTTCCGAATCAACAACCGGAAGGGCCAAGAAATTATATCGGGCGACCTGGCGGGCCACCTCTTCCTGGTCTTCATCGGTATGAACGAAAAAAACCTCTGTGGTCATGATTTCACGAAGCATCTTTTGAGGAGGTACCAGCAATAGCTGGCGAAGCGATAGAACCCCCACCAATCTCTTTTTAGGATCCACTACGTAAATATAAAAAACCATTTCTGCTTCTTTTTCTTCTTGAAGTCGTTTGATGGCCTCCTGGGCAGTTATATCTTCCTGGAGCGCAAAAAAGTTGGTGGTCATAATGCCACCCGCGGTTTCATCAGGATATTTCAGAAGGCCTTCAACCTCCAGGGAGTCTTCCTTCCCCATTAATTGCAAAATCTCCTTTGCCTTTTCAGGCGGAAATTCTCCTAAAATATCGGCATTATCATCGGCAGGAAGTTCCTTTAGGATTTTGACCACCTCAGGGGAGGACATATCCCCTAAAATTTCCCTCCCGCTGGCAGCATCAATTTCACTGATCACAGTGGCTTTGTTCCCCGTATCCTTGATGAGGTCGAAAATCGTCCTTTTTTCCTGAGTGGTCATCAGGTGGCGAATCACCTTTGCGATATCCGCGGGGTGCATCTTGTTCACCATATTAGACAGGTTCGCAATAGCCCCACGGCGCAAAAAGCGCTGAACAGTTTCCAAAACAATCTCGTATCGCGTCGCCATTTTTACCCAGAAAAAAACTAATAGCCTAATTGTTGGAGAACTCTTTCATTCTCCCGCCAGTTTTTTCTTACCTTGACCCACAGGTCAAGAAAAACCTTCGTTCCCAGAATTCCCTCAATCTCCAATCGGGCTTCTGTTCCAATTTTTTTCAACAGCTCGCCACCCTTCCCGATTAAAATCCCTTTTTGGGAATCCCTTTCCACGTAAATAATTCCCTGAATACGAACCAAGGGGCGCCCCGGATCCTCCTTAAAAGACTCAATCCATACCGCCACCGAATAAGGGATTTCATCCCGGGTCCTCTTCAATACTTGCTCCCGAATCATTTCACCCGCAATAAAGCGCATGGGTTGATCTGTAATAACATCTTCAGGAAAAAAAGGGTCTCCTTCCGGAAGGAGACCGGAAAAACTTTTTACCAAAGGTTCAACATTTTCCCCCTTAAGGGCAGACACGGGGAACACTTCATCAAACGAACATTCTCTGGCATATTCTGTAATCAAAGGTAATAATGTTACTTTTTGGACCAAATCAATTTTATTAACAATTAAATATTTGTTTTTTTTGACACCGCGCAGGCTTTCTAAAATAAACCGATCCCCGGTTCCCGGCATGCCCGTTGCTTCAACCAAGAAGGCCAGAATGTCTACCTGATTAAAAGTTTTCAGAGCCCCATCCACCATTCGTTGGTTTAATTTATGCCGGGGTTTGTGAATTCCAGGGGTATCCAAAAAAACCAACTGGGTATCCGGAAGGTTTCTGACCCCCAAAATCTGGTTTCGGGTAGTTTGGGGTTTGTCGGAAACAATAGCAATTTTCTCGCCCAAAATCTGATTGAGAAGGGTAGACTTCCCCACATTCGGACGGCCAATCAGTGCAATAAACCCGGATCGAAAACTCAAGCCACTCTCCTTGAAAAGCAGTTGGTCATTACCAAAAAACGTTTGATTTTATCACATTGTTTAAATTATGAGCAACCCGTTCATTTTCGGGGGTTTTTCACATTGGTCCAATTTTTTTAACAGAAAAAAAAGGAACTTAATTCTCCAGGCTCACTTTTATAGCCTAGGCTTGACAAAGGCTTTGGGTTTACTGTAATAATTTCCTGGTTTGGAAAAAAAGGTTTCTCAAATCCCCGTTCCTGGGACCTTTTTACATTTCCGTCATTCACTCTTGTGGGAAAGAATTTGGGGCCATTGGCGGGTGGGGATCAATAACTTCTTCAAACTTACATATTAATGCCCCACCACAACAAACAAACGGGACTACGGTTTTTTATTGTTATTCAAAAAAGCCAGCCCTATCTGAAAAATAACCCATGATAAATGTTCAGCATTTGACCAAGCGTTACGGGGAACGTACTGCCATTGAAGATATAACGTTCAACGTAGAAAAAGGGGAAGTACTGGCTTTTCTAGGGCCAAACGGTGCCGGAAAAACAACCACCATGCGGATCCTCACCTGTTTCATCCCCGCAACATCCGGGACGGCATCTATTTCAGGGTTTGATATTTTTGAAGCATCCCTGGAGGCCAGACGCCGAATTGGCTATCTTCCTGAAAACCCCCCACTCTATAATGAATTGACCGTTAAGGAATACTTAAACTTTATCTCAAAAATTAAAGGAGTTCCAAAGTCATCCCAAAACCAAGCCCTCACTTATGCATTGGAAAGGTGCAACCTTACAGCCGTTCGGGAGCGATTGATTGGCCACCTTTCAAAGGGGTTTCGGCAACGGGTTGGCCTTGCTCAAGCTTTAATTCATAATCCTGACGTATTGATTTTGGATGAACCCACCGTAGGTCTTGACCCCAAGCAAATCATTGAAATGCGTGGACTCATTCACGAATTGGCTGGGGCGCACACCCTAATTTTAAGCACCCATATTCTGCCTGAGGCCACTGCCATTTGCCAAAGAGTGATTATTATTCATGAGGGGCGGATACGGGCCATTGACTCCCCAGAACATCTTTCTGCAAATCTTCGCCAATCGGAAAAAATTCGAATTATCGTTCGTAATCCTACGCCTCAAATACCAGAGGTCCTCCAATCTTTGAACCGGGTGACTCATGTTTTGGAAGAACCTAACACCAACGGACAAATTTATATAGTGGAATCCGAACTGGGGACTGATATTCGGGAGGATGTGGCCCACTGCGTAGTGAATAAAGGATGGGGCCTTCTGGAATTGAAAAGTGTCTCCATGACTTTGGAAGATGTGTTTCTTAAATTGACACAGGAAGAACCTTCTTAGGAGGTCCGGATAAAGCCCATGAAAAAGGTAAACAATGTGCTCGCCATTACCAGTAAAGAATTGCGGATTTATTTCACCTCACCCATGGCCTATGTAGTGATTTCGGTTTTCCTTTTAATCAGCGGGTTTCTTTTCTCCCAAATCGTTCTTTTTGCTTCCAGCCAAAGTATGCAGCTAATGCGTCTTCAAGGAGCTCTTCCAGAAATTAATGTCATTGAGTTGGTTTTCCGGCCAGCGTTTCACAACATGGCCATTGTCATTCTCTTCACCTTACCCCTGCTGACCATGCGACTCCTGGCGGAAGAGAAAAAGACCAAAACAGTGGAATTATTATTTACTTCCCCCATCTCTATCCTTGAGATTATCTTTGGAAAATTCCTTGCCGCTTTTTCTGTATTTTCTTTGATGCTGTTATTAACCGGGTTTATGCCCGTTCTCATCAATATTTATGGGGATTTACAATGGAAACCTATTTTGGCCGGATACCTGGGACTTCTTTTATTAGGGGGAGTCATCTTATCGGTTGGGTTATTTGCATCCTCCATCACCGAAAATCAAATTATCGCAGGTTTTGTGGGCTTTGGAATTACCCTCCTCCTATGGCTTATGGGTATCGCCTCCCAGGGAGCAGGGAATTCGGTTTTAGGTGATATTCTCTCCTTTTTATCTGTAGGGGAGCATTTTAGCAGTTTTGTAAAAGGGCTCATTGATACAAAAAATGTTGTTTATTTATTGAGCCTCGCAACGGTCGGCCTTTTTCTGACCCACCGGGTAATCGAAGCGCATCGGTGGAAATAAAAAAATATGATTAAACAACTCAGTAAGCTTTCAGGGTGGTTAGGGCTTTTTCTTTTTTTCGGAGGCCTTTTGGCCCTTGGGGTTAACCCAAGCTGGGGGAATTATGTCTCCATCGCAGAAGGGGCCTCCCTGGTTCTATTGATCTTTTTCTTTATCACCCACTTCGAAGCGATCAAGGTTTTTTCAACACGTCGATCTACCCAATTCGGGTTAAACAGCTTTTTAATGGTCGTTATTTTTCTTTCCATCATCGGAATTTTAAATTTCCTGTCCTCCCGGCATAACCAGCGGTTGGATTTATCGGAAACCGGCCGTTTTTCATTGGCTCCGCAAACCAAAAAGGTTCTCCAAAATTTGGAACAAAAGGTAAAAATAACTGCATTTACAGAATCCCAAACCCCCAGCGAAAATCAAATCAGAGATCTTTTAAACAGTTATTCCAATGAGACCGATCACCTCTCATTTCAGGTGATTGATCCCTCCCAAAAACCAGCCATTGCCCGGCAATATGGAATTACCCAATACAATACCCTGGTAATCGAAGTGGGTGACCAGGAAACTCAAATTAAAAATATCATCGAACAAGAATTAACCAATGCCCTCATTCGGGTCAATAAAAAAAAGAAACAAACCATTCACTTTCTGGAAGGTCATGGAGAACATGACCTTACCAACACGGAACGGGAAGGATTCTCCCGGGTCCAAGGGGCCCTAGAAAAACAAGGCTACCACGTGGAGGGCCTTTCCCTTCTTCAAACCGGAAAAATTCCAGAGGACACCGCTGTTTTGGTGGTGGCTGGACCCCAAAAGGCTTTTCTCCCCCAAGAAATTGAAGCGGTTTCGAATTATTTAAATCAAAAAGGAAAGGTTTTGGCCTTAATTGACCCCCAAACCCAAACCAACCTGGATGTTTTTTTCAGCCAGTGGGGAATTCGATTGGGGCCGGGGATCATCGTTGATACCCTATCCAGACTCTTTGGCGGAGACTTAACCATTCCTGTGGTGACCACATATCCTAATCATGAAATTACCGAGGGTTTTAATTTAGCAACGTTCTTTCCCGTTGCCCAAAGGGTTCAATTTGAATCCTCGGATTCACACCTCAACTTTCAGTCCCTGGCTGAAACCACCGAAAACAGTTGGACTAAAACAGATATTATTTCAGGTGACCTAAACTTTAATTCCAAGACCGATCTTAGAGGGCCTCTGACCCTTGCAGGAATGGTTACCAAAAAAACGGAAGAAACGAGTTCCCAAGAAGAAAGTGATCTAGAGATACCCTCGGAGGAAAACACGGACCAGCCCTCGGATGAACCGATACTGATCGTTTTCGGTGATTCTGACTTTGCCGCTAATGGATCTTTTGATTTTAATGGAAATGGAGATCTTATTCTAAACACCATCAATTTCTTGGCAAAAGAAAAAAATCTAATCGCCATTACACCCAAAAAACCGAATTTTTCCCCCTTATTTTTAACCAAAGTTCAAGGAAACGTTGTTTTTTATACTTCTGTTATATTAATGCCCGGCATTGTTTTTCTCACCGGACTCATCATCTGGAAACGCCGGCGCCGTCTCTGAATATTTTCCCTTTAACCATGCGTTTTCGAAATACACTCATAATGGCAGTTATCCTTCTCGGCTTAACGGGATACCTCTTTTGGATTGAAATTCCTCAAGGAGAAAGGAAAAAAGAAGCCGAAACGCAAGCCCAAAAGGTTGTTTCATTCAATGAAACCGATATTCAATTTATTGGACTACAATACCGGGACCCGGAAGCGGAAATAGACCTGACAAAAAGTCAGGGGGGGAAATGGGTTATCTCGAGACCCATCCATGCGGAAACCGACGAACGGGAAATTGCAGGGCTCCTCTCCAGTGTGGTCGGAATGAGACATTCTCGTGTTCTGGAAGATTTAGAAGAAGGCGGGGAATTCGGTTTTGACCAACCGCAAATAAAAATTTCTTTAACTCAAAAAGACTCTGATGGCGAAAAAAAAGAGACCATTTTGGTGGGGGATGACGGGCCCATCTTTAACACGCTTTTCGTTAAGCGGGAAAGCGATCAGCAGGTCGTCTTGGTCGAAAAAGGAATTAAGAATTCTCTGACCAAGAAACTCTTTGATCTTCGCAATAAAAAAATACTCCCAATAGATCGTAATCAAATTACCCAATTCACCATTGATTTTAAGGACTCCACCTTTCTTTTCGTTAAGGAAGAAAACCAATGGAAAATTAGAAAACCTCAACCCGCCAAAGCCGATAGCGGAGAAATTAACGGAAACCTATTTGATTTTGAGGACTTACGGGCAATCGGATTTGTGGACTCTAAGGAAGAAAAAGAAAAACTCCAAAAAAACTTTAAGGTACCTGAATTGATGGTCCGCCTAAAAGAAGGAAATCAAACCATCAAGGCATCCATTTTCAAAACGGAAAAGGGTCAATATTTTGCCGTGACTTCCGATGAAAAACCGGTTTATGAGATTTCCAAATCCTTTTTGGATAATTTCAAAAATGATTTTTTCATTTACCGAGACAAACACCTTCTGGTATTTGATCCAGACTCGGTAAAAGAGGTCTCTGTAAAAAATCCTGAGGATACCTATTATCTCCGGAAAGCAAAGGATATCTGGACCCTTGAAGGCGATGAAAAAGAAATCAACCAGGTTTCCGTTACCAATTTCCTTAAATTTTTAGAATCCTTGGAGGCAGAAGAAAAACCCCAAAATAAAATCTCCTTTAAAGAAGCAGGCCTTCAACCACCCCTTACCGAAATCGAATTAAAAAACCTGAGTGGAGTTTCTGTAGGAAGGCTGCAATTGGGAAAAGAGGCTGATGGGAAATTGTACGCTCAAGGATTGGAAGACCTGGGAATCACTCTCGTTTTTAAAAGCACCTTTAAAAGCATCCCCCAAAAAATTGATTTATTCAAAGGCGAAGACGATGAAGAAACAGAAAAATAATAGTTTCCTTTTTCCCAATCACTCCCATAAACCAAATTCCCGAACGGAACGCAAAGCTTTTTTCCATCCTTGATAAATTTTATCCCGTTCTTTTTTGGAAAGATTAGGCAAGAATAATTTACCTTTTTTCGGTTTGGGAATTTTATAAACGGACTTCCAAATTCCACACCCCACCCCTGCAAGTAATCCTGCCCCGAGAAGGGTGCCTTCAGAAGTATTGGACCGTCTAACCGGAATTCCAAGCCAATCCGATTGAATTTGTAAAAGACCGTCAATGTGAGAAATCCCACCGCTGGCTTGAATGTTTTGAATGTTAAAATTTTTGTCCTTTCGAAGCACCTCATTTACATCTTTTACTAGAAAAGCAATCCCCTCCACCGCGGCACGGACCAGGTCGGCTTTTGTGGTCCATGGCCCAAGACCTAAAACACCCATCTGTACTTTTTTCAACCAATGGGGGGTTCCCAAACCCGCCAAAGCCGGAACCAGGTAAGACCGATGGCGGGAAGCACGAATCATTTGATTAATTTCAGTAGGTGAAGAAATAATCCCTGTTTTTTTCAACCAATCAAATACCGTTCCAACTGAATTAACCGTCCCTTCCAATGCATAAACTTTTTCTTCTGGAGTAGACCATCCCACACTGCTTAAAAGACCCGGAAGGCGAACTAAATTTTTACCGGTATTCATTAAAAAAAATCCGCCGGTCCCGTAATTGATGATAGCGTCCTTCTTACTAATTGCACCTAAACCCACCAAAGCGCTTTGTTGATCCCCGATACAGGCTTTTAGTGAAATTTTTAATCTTCCGATTTTGATCGATCCAAAATCCGAAACGCTGGTCTGAATGGAAGGAAGAATGGATTTGGGAATTTTAAAAAGGCCTAAAAGTTGAGAATCCCAGTCTTGTGTTTTCAAATCCATCAGAAGCATCCGCGCAGCATGGGTAGGATCGGTGGCATGAACATCCCCACGGGTCCAATGCCAGATCAAAAAGGAATTCACTGTTCCACAAAGCACTTTACCCTTTTCCAGTTTCTCCCGAATCCCTTTTACGTTTTTTAAAATCCACCGAAGCTTTAAAACCGCATAATGGGGAGAAAGCAGAAGCCCTGTCTTATTTCGAATCAACCTTCCAAACCCAGAATATTTCTCCACCTCAACTGAGCCCCGAAGATCCTGCCAGCTTAAAGCAGGGGCAAGGGGTTTTCCTGTATCTTTTTCCCACACAATGATAGTAGACCGCTGGGACGCCAAACCCATAGCGATGATCCTTCCTCCCCTTTTCCCGGACTTTTGGAGTAAGGATTGAATGGCCTGATTTTGGCTTTTGATGAGTTCTTCGGGACGATGTTCTACCCAAAAGGGTCTTGGACGGAAGGTTCGAAGTGGCACAGAAACAGATTGGACCAACTCACCTTTTTCGTCAACCAGCCCAGCCTTGGAATGGGTGCTTCCCTGGTCAACAGATAAAATATATTTCATTCGGGGGGTTCATCTCTTCCTTGAACAATCATTTTTTTTCCTAATGATTAAGCTTTTTATGTTTTTGGATAAATTCCGGGGTCATCTCCTGAATTTTTGGCATAATCTCTTGGATAAATCCTTGGGTAATATCCATGGTTTGATTCATTAATTCAGAGGTCTTTTCGACAAATTGTTTGCCAATAGAACTTTTATAAAAATCAATGATTCCTTTTATTTTTTTTTCTGTGAACGTTCTCATGAAAACATCGATATACCCTTCTTTCAGTTTTTCCCATTTCAAATGACCCGAAATCCGTTTTATTAATTCCTCCTGGAGCTTTTTTAGTTCCTCTGGGGAAAGTTCAGGAAAGGGCGCACTTTTAAATTGGTGGATTTGCAACTGCTTGATCACCTCCAAGTTTTTTTCAACACTTCTCTGAACGTCCATCAAACTTACCAATTCCCCGGCTTTTTCTCGATGGGTTTTGTCCTCAGCGTAACCCCATTGAGCAATATTCAGGAAAAGGATAATAAAAAATATGGGTCTTCGTGAAATCGAGTGGGTAAAAATTGTTAAAAAGTGTTTAAGGTCCATACAGGGCAAGGGTCAAGTCAAAGTCATTCTGTGGTTGAAGCCTTTGAAGTATTAGAGGTTCCTGCAAAATCCAGTTCGTCATTCCC